>JAQTRE010000093.1 GCA_028711995.1 Dehalococcoidia bacterium
CAGGCAGTTCTCCTCCAGATGCTTGGGCTGCACCTCCCTCAGCGAATGAAAATTAAAGCAATGTAGTACCAACTTTACGTTCGGGAGAAGCACCTGTCAGCTTCGAAACTGCGGAAGTTGGGCTAATCTGAAAAACGGTCAGCGCATTCTCGTAAAAGGTGGCCCCGAGGGTATTAACTTGCTCAAACAGGGAGATGACTTGCTCATAAATGTTGGAGGAAAGAAGCAAGTTATACGTAGAGTTCTTGGGCATACACATGTCAAAGTCACAGGACCATCTGACTTTGACATTCAAGTACTGAATGAATTGAATCAAACCAAATCCTATCTTTTTGAAATTGGATATACATATCCAACGCTGATAAGGGTGAGGTGATGCTATGACATATCCGATAGTAGACAGAATCGAAATCAAACCTGAATACAAAACAGATCATAGGCCAGGTATAGTGCTAGTCATCAATGATCCTGGGGATGTGTCCCAACATTGTATCGCTGGGCAAAGGGTTAATGTGATATTGCCCAATGGTAATGTTTTACCTCTTGTGATCGACGAAGTAAAGTTTCTGGGTTCCAAGGTCTCCATGTTCTTTGAAGGGTTGACGCTAGACACAATTCCGAAGAATTCAACTTTGGAGTTTGTCTAGGTATTCGCTGTTGATCCTCATGGCTTGATACCCATGAGAGTGGGCCAAGTCCGTTAACGTTCTGGCGAAGAGGCCGGAGCAATCCGGCCTCTTATTTTATCCCCCTGCCGTCCTTCCGTCCACCTTGAATCCTCATGACCCCACTTACCATAACTTGTTATGGTAAGGCTGCTGTGGCCCGAGGAGGGGAATATCACCGCAGAGGACGCAGAGGACGCGGAGTGGAAAATAATCTACATCTCTGGGTGCTCCGTGATCTCTGCGGTTTTCCTTTCATCCCCGCCGAACCTATGGTGGAGCGGCACTATGCGGATAGTGCGCTGCCAGGACACAGCGCCGTAGTGGGGACATAGAGAGAACTGAAGGACGGCAGCACCAAGCAATTGCCCGGATTTAGCCGATTTCGGGAACGGAGAGGCCCTTGCAAATCTTCCGGGCCAGCTTGTTGGGAATCTCGGAGTGACGAGGAACGGCTTCCACCTCGCCGGTATTGGGGTTGGACCACAGGGAATGGCTGCCGCCCTCCCGCTTGAGGTAGCAGCCGTGCTTGCGCAGGTGCTTCAAGAGGGTGTTGCGTTTCACTTCAGGACAACCGTCTCGCGGATGGCCTCTTCCGGCACTCCGCGCAGGGCATCATCCCGCCGGTCTTGCAGAATCAGGTTGATTGCTTCTGCCAGGCTCCGGCGGCATTCCTCGATGGTTCTGCCTAGGCCGTTGGCGCCGGGTATCTCCGGACAATAGGCGATGAACCATCCGTCGTCCTCTTCAATGATCGCGGTAAACTCATTATGCATGGAAACCTCCCTTGTCCCGTGATCTCTGGGGATTAGTGGATGGCAATGTATTCAGCGGAGGACTCTGCCTTGGGAATGGGCAAACCGTCTTCGATAAGACCTTGCACATGCAATTTAATGGCCTCATGCATGTTCTGTTCTGCCTCCTCCTGAGTGTTGCCGGTGGCGATGCAGCCGGGAAGGTCCGGCGAGTATGCCGAATAGTTGCCCTCGGCTCTCTCGACTACCACTAGAAAGCGATGCATATTATAGTTCTTCTCCTTCAGTTGTGCTTGCTTCACGATGCTGTTTAAGGTTCCGGGGGCCAGATCATGCTTTGGAGCCCCGGCGATCGTCACTCGCCTCGGTTTGGTGGGATGTTTGTACTGTCGGTGATCCCCTTTGGTAGTCACCAGATACCAGCCATCGATCTCCACCAGTTTGATTATATCACGCACTTTCATTTATGGTCTGCTTGTGGCGATTTATTGAAGCCGATTTATGCAGGCTTTATCTTTAACACCTTGGCTAACTTACGAATGGTTTTGAAGGTCGGCCTTTGCAATCGATTCTCGATGTGCTTGATTGTTGCCGCACTGATTCAGGACTCCTTCGGTATGCCATTGCTTGAGTCTTGCCATTATGAAGGCATTATACCATCCGACACACCAATGAGTACAACATAGTAACTGTAGGCTATCAGCTCAATGAGACGGCGGAAAAGGGGCAGGGAAACCGAATACGATGAGAGGATAGATACCATCGGTAGATAGGATGAAGTCCTAGCAACCGGCATTTAAGATGGGATTGAGGCTTAGACCAAAATGGACTGGGATAATTGGTCTTGATATGTCCGTCCAGAGGACGAGACGGATGAGGGCCTTGCGTTTCAGGGGGAGTTCGACCCTGCTCCATCCCTCGATACCCAAGAATTCCTCTTAGCCTCAGTTATAGCGGTCACAGGCATAAAGTCATGGGTTGAGCGATGCGCGAAAACCTTCCAAAATGCCGCGTTGGACTGAGAAGACTGCTCTTTGGAACCGGACCAAGTGTTTGGTTTCTCTAGCCCTTTTCGTGTACCATTTTAGCTGACGGTCTACAGAGAACAGTCATCCCGGGCTTTACCAATTCTCTACCCATTGTTGACCCGAGCCCAAGGGTTGAGGCTTGACAACAAAATTTTTGATGAGCCATAATGGTTTACCCTATTCATAAATCACTTGTCGGGGCAAACCGGTCCGAATGTGCCCCAAGGCGCATCAAGCTGACCATCTGATTGGTTCATTACTCCCGGGCCAAGGTGTCAAACCTTGAGTGAACGCTGACCGTTCTGTGTGGGTAAGCGCCCTTGCTCTGAGAGAACATGTTACGGGTTAGCGTCGATATCCGAAAAACGAAAATAATGCGAGAAAGAGGCCAAAAATGTGGGGAGGGATTTGTCGAGGGACTCGATACGGCGGCATTTCAATGGAACTGCTGGCTTTTCTCATATCGTCTTTTCTGCTCATCCTTGTCTTAGTGATCGTATCCACGTCTGTGGTTCTGGCCGCTCACCAGGCGAGTGATCGCCCTATGGGCATGACGTCGGAACTAGGCGCATTCTCAGGAAGCGTCACTCTCCGCAGCGGAGATGCCCGTTCCTTCGCCAACCCCCCTGACGTGATTGCTTATGCCAACACCGACTATGTGACAGAGCTTGATGAGTTTTTTATCACCAGCGGCGGAACGATCTGGCGATACTATCAGTGGATATCGCTGATGGGTACGGGCTCCTGGGTTGAGGCGGATACGACGATTTCCACAGCAACGGTCGGCATCCAGTTCTGGGGGGACAGCAATGATGGTTGGGCCACGGTCTATATTGACGGCTCAGAGGCATGGAAGGGAAACACACATGGGACAGACGGGTATTGGCCCGGGGGTGCCTTTGTCAATTACCTTGAGATATCCGGGATTCCCTCGACCTCCCATACTATTCGGGTCGAGAGCACACACGGAGAGGACGTGACCATCTATTTCTTCGGGCTGGAGAAATCCGGATCATCGACGCCATCGCCCACGTCAACTCCTTCTACAGGGCTCATTGGCTACTATCCTCTCGATGGAAACGCCAACGACTACTCGGGGAATGGAAATCACGCTACCCTGCATGGGGGAACCTTTATTGCCGGAGCAAAAGGCCAGGCGGTGAGCCTCGATGGCAAGGATAACTATGTATCCGTTCCTATCAACATCAATCCGAGCGCGATGCCTCAACTCACTATCACCGCATGGGCTCAGACAACCCAGGCCTATGGAACATTGATCTCCCATGATAATGGCGGTTTCGATCGCACCATCGATATCGACAACCGCGGCGGCGGACTTGGCTGGTCGGCATTTTCAGGATCGGGAGCAGTCCTGGGGTATTATCCCGTCACCGTCAATGAGTGGGTGTTTATGGCAGCAATTTGGGATCAGAATGGCCAAACGGTCAAGTTCTATGTTAATGACGAGCTCTACCAGGAGGCGGGAAGCCTGGGATCAGGCTGGGATTATTTCAACATCGGCTCTAACCCATCCTTTGGTGCCTATCTCTCCGGGCTGGTCGACGAAATCAGGGTTTACAACTACGCCCTGAGCCAGAGCGAGATCACCAGCCTTCGGATGTCTATCCCGCTGCCTGCATCAACTCCCACTCCTATAGCCGGCCCAGCCATGGTAGCCTACTATCCGTTTGATGGCGACTACCAAGATCATTCCAGCTATGGGAACCACGGAACTCCCAAGGGAAATATGACCTTTGCCTCAGCGCAAATCGTCCAGGGAGCCAAGTTCGATGGCGCGAGCTGGATTGAAGTGGCCGACAGCAACTCGCTGGATATTTCCACTTCCTTTACGTTCTCTGCATGGCTCTACAAAGAAGACGCCGGAACGGGTGGGTGGGAGGTAATATTCTCCAAGGGCGATACCTCCGCTCTTGATGGCACTTCCCCCTATGGGTTCTCTCATTCGATCGACGGCAAATATCCCCAGGTGAGGGTGATGAAAAACAACTGGTACCAGCATGTCACGTCGAGGACCATGGGGGATTTCAAATTCTGGCATCTGGTCACCGCCACGTGGGACGGAAGCACGATCAAGTTTTACATCAATGGTGCATTGAAGGATTCGCAGGCCTGGACCGGCACGCTCCCCAACTCGGCGGCCAAACTCCTGATTGGTAAGGACCCGCCGGGATCGACGGAGTACTTCAAGGGCATCATCGATGACTTGAGAATTTACAACTATGCCCTGAGTCAGAGCGAAGTGAGCGCGCTTTACGGTGGAGCCCCGACAACTCCGGTGCCCACGGCTCCGCCTGTTCCAAATCCTACACCGACCCCTAGCCCGACGCCCTCGCCACAACCAGTGCCTACCACCACGCCCACGACGACACCAACATCAACACCATCTGTGGCCGGTGGAGCTACGCTCGTCTTCGAGTCTAGAAGCGGACAGAACGGAACCACCGTTCAAATCCCGGTGATGCTTCGCGGGGCAACGGCAAGCATCGGCAATATGGACCTGATTTTGAGCTATGATCCGAGCGTACTCAAGGCCATAGGGGTGGTGAAAGGCGGGCTCGCGGGGAACTCTCTTTTCGACTCCAATATCATAGACGGGACAATCCGCATCGGTTTGGCGGATCAGGAGGGGTTCATCGCCGATGGATCAGTGGTCTATGCCCGGTTCGAGATTATCGGAGCCGAGGGTGAGGTCTCGATTCTTGAGATCGATGATGTTTTGGCCAATCGGGCGGGAGACCTTGGGATCATGGAAATGAAGACAATCACCGGCCTGTTCACGGTGCTCGGTAGTGAAGATGTGCTCCGGGGTGATTGCGATGGAGACGGTGAGATATCAGCGGTAGATGCCCTCTGCGCGCTTCAAATGGCGGTGGGCAAGCGCGCGGAAGACCTGGCGCTGGACGTGAGCGATGACGGAAAAGTCACCTCGCTGGACGCCAGAAGAATCCTGCAGATGGCAATCGGCACTGCTCCCGTTCCCACGCCCACTCCTACTCAGCCCGTCACATCGCAATATTTCCTCTCAGAGTGCCTCACCTTCGAAGAGACTATCACTGTGCCGAGCCCAGCCGGGGAGACGGTATACCTCCTCCAGGTAAAAGGCGAATCAGGGGGCAACTGCAAAATTTGCGAGAAAGTCGTCGAGGACATGACATGGCACGGATGGGAGGGGAAAGAAATGTGTTGCTCCATTCCTATGAGCGCCTTGGCCGGAGGTACAGCACTGTCTGACAACATGAAGGATTATTGCAGCGGTTCACTGGCGGACGCTATCGAGACGATGCTTAAGGAGGCACAGAAATGAAGACAGCAGCAGTATTGTTCTTCGCACTACTCATGATTGCCTTGCCTGCCACCGGGTCAGCCTACCCTCTGCCGGGCAGCCCCCTTGCTCCCTCTCTTGATGCTGCCAGCGATACTGCCTCCAGCAATAGTCCAGTGTGCCTGAACGACACCATAAGATTAAGAGTTGCAGCTGTGGGAGTTAACCTTCAATATTCATGGAAAGGCCCAAACGGCTTTACCAGCAAAGAGAGTTCTCCATCCATCCCTAAAGCTAACACATCCATGTCCGGTGTCTATACCGTGACGGTATCAGATATGTCTGGTATTTCATATCGTTTTTCCACCACCGTGACGGTAACGGTGGATTGTGTCAGGACCGATAAGGAAGCAGGCGTCAGCATACAGCCGCGGACGCTCGACGAAGCCGTCAGCGAAGTGAAAAGGATAATAGGGCGACCCAGATGGGAGGTCGCCCAGAGGGTTGCAACAATCGCAGACTTAGCCATAAGAAACCTCAATGATCAGGAAGAGATCAAAATATGGCAAGAGGCCATTGCTTTTGTGGCGCAGATGGCCAAGTTGGGGACACCACTCGATCCCCAATCAATTTTTTGGTCAGAGCAGCAGCGTCTATTCAACAACTGGAGAGACAACATGGGCGGTGCTGAGACCACTTACACACGGGCAGCTCAGTGGGTGTGGAATGTGAAAGCAGGGCAGTGTGCTGAGAACGCGGCTCTCGTTTACTATCTTCTCAAAGAGGCTGGAGAGGAAGACATTCTGATATTTACATCTCCAACAGGTAGACACCAGTTTGTTGTGTGGGGATTGGGAGACAGAGATATTGACAAGTTAGAAAGCTGGACCAACGATGTGGTTATCCCTGATAGCTGGCAGCACCTCACATTAAGGGGAGAGATGGCCGCTCAGAACCGCCACTGTGCAGGGGCAGCAGCCGGTAAGTCCCAGCTCAGCGACCAGACTTACAATCGTGACCCGACCGCCTGCGGATATGTCGGAAAGCGTAAGCCGGGACAAACTGATCCGGGAACATCATGCTGCCAGAAAATCAGCCCATGCAGAAACAAGCCTGGCGTTGTCTGTGGTCCGGACCAGCACTGCTACTTGTGCGGCCAAAAGGACGAGTATTGTTGCGAAGAAAAGGAGGGGCAGACACCGTGTGCGGCAGGGCTGGTCTGCAAGGACGGCAAATGCGTTGAAGAAGAGATAACTACTGCTCCGCCTGGCAATTGCCAAGCCCTCTATGATGCATGCTGCAATGAACAAGTCAGAGGTCTGGCGATGCCGAAGATAACCTGCGGTTTGATATTCTCAGATGCGTGGTGCGGTCGTCCCGGGTATACCGCATGTGCTCAGGCTGCATTTCAGCAGTACCTCGCCTGCATGAAAGGAAACGGAGATTCCATAGCATGCGACCAACAACTGCAAACCGCAATCGATGCATGCAGGAAATAGTTCGGAAAGTCCCACCATGTGAAAGGCGGTGGCAAAATGGGTATCGGGCAGACGATTTTTGTTTAGCAACTTGGGAATAACGTTCGACAGGCCCTTGAATTGGAGGTCTTGTGATGGCGTACTTGAATTCGCTAAAGCGTGTTGGGCAAACCTGTGTCATACTGACTTTGCTGCTGGCCCTCCAAATGATAACCACTCCAATGGCGAAAACTGATGACGGCTGTTCACAGCAGTATGAGGAATGCTGCGAGACCAAGATTGGCGTTCTGACGGTTCCGAAGATAACCTGCGGGATGATATTCTCTGACTTCTATTGTGCCAAGCCTGGTTATACCCCATGTGCCGAAGCGGCGTTTGAGGAATATGTGACGTGCACCAAGACCAAGGATGAGACCATATGTTACTCGACACTCATAGGCAAAGTGGATACCTGTAAGAAACAAGCGCTTTCCCCTGATGCCGAAGAGAAGGCCGAGTGCCCCGCTTGCGCGGCAAGTGGCATGGAACCCTACGATGGTTACAAGGAATCTTTTCCTGAGGCCACTCCCCCCTTCACCGAGACAAGATGCGTCTACAAGAAACTGAATGCCAGCGGGGACTCCATAGGTGAGGGAGTCATACAGATAATTGCCTATAACACAGAAAGCGATGCTGCCACTTCCTTTTACGAAGATGTTGAGGTATCCCGCGATCGCATGGACACATACGAGAACAACAAACCCTTCCCGACGGCAGCCGCTATTACGAGATTGTGGGACAGCATTTGCTGGGGAAGCATAAGATCAGGATAACCACGCAGTATCACAAGACAGAGGCTGATGCCGAAAAGGCTTATGCCGCTTTGAATGACTGTGCCTTCTCGATGATCCCTGGGTGTGCCGGAAATCATCCTCCGCAATTAACGGTCATGTTTCTGGGATATACACCTGGGCCACATGGCGGGTTGGGAGATCTGAAGTTTGAGGCAAAAGCCACCGATGAAGATGGGGACAAACTGAGGTTCAGGTGGTTCATGCTTAGAAAAGAGTATAAGGCAGAGAACTACGATATGATTGCCAGCACCACTGTGCAAGATGGTGTAACCGCGATGAATGTGAGTTTACCGGCGCCATCGGTCTCCGGCAGCATGATTTTTGTGGGCGTCTACGATGATCGGGGGGGCGTAACCTGGAAATGGTGCTCATGGGAACTTCCCTTCCAGGGAATGTCGACGATGGATCTGCCCGATGATCCCTGGCTGGATGTTGCCATGGGAAAAGTAACCGTCAATGGAAAAGAAGTGCTCCCTGGAGACATTTTCGTGCTTAAGAACGGGGACATGATTGAGACAGCCCCTGATGATGCCGTCACCCAACAGGGAGGGGGCTATGCCGTCATCAGATATGGTACTACCGGCACAGTCAAGATAATCGCCAATGCTCGCGTTCAATTCCAGGGATGGAAGACCCTGACGCTCATCAGAGGGAGAATTGCCGTTGAAGGCAGGAAATGGGAGCAATATTACAAAGAGAGTAATCGACCTTCGACTGGACAGCAAGAGTTCAATCTTGACGTCAAAGGACCACAGACGCTGGAGCAGTGGTTTGAGAGCTTCGATGACCCGCAGGAGCGGGGAGTGTGGAGAGAGCGAATCAAGGAGATGCAGACGGGGGCCAGCAGAGGCCACTGGGCGGGCACTCAATTCGAAGTGATGGCTGATGAGGATGGAACTACCACTTACTATGTATTGGAAGACTTTGTGGATGTCTCCGATGTTGGCATGAAAAAGTCTGTGATACTCAGGCCCGGAGAGATGACCACCGTTCGGCCAGGTGGGGTGCCATCGGATCCGGTTCCCTTTCACCCGAGTGTTGTGGAAGCGTGGCAACCCTCAGGGGAACTCGTTCTGAAGACAACCACTCAATCGACGGGGCAGCCCGGACTGACATTTGAGTCTCGCAGTAAGCCAACTGGCAGCGAGGTTCAAATACCGCTGATGCTTAAAGGGATCACCGGGAGCACGGGCAACATCGATCTCACACTCGCCTATGATCCAAGCGTTCTCACCGCCAAAGAGGTTTTGAAGGGCAGCCTCACTGCCAATTCTATCTTCGATTATGTCATCTCATCAGGGACCATCCGCGTGTCATTGGCCGATAGCCAGGGCTTCAGCGGCGATGGATCGGTGGCCTATGTCCGGTTCACCGTTATCGGCGCCGAGGGTTCTTCTTCAAAACTAGAGATCGCCCAGGCAACAGCAAATGCGTCGGACTACAACAGCATGGCTCTGGCTACTCACGATGGCCTTTTTCAGGTCATCGGTTCTGATGATCTCCGGGGAGATTGCGATGGAGATGGCAAGCTCTCTGCAGTGGATGCCCTCTGCGCTCTTCAAATGGCGGTGGGCAAGAAAGCAGCGGACCCGGTTATGGATGTGACTGGAGACGGAAAGGTGACCTCTTTGGATGCGCGAGAAATTCTGCAGATGGCAATCCAGGGCGGATAGGATAGTATGCCGGATATCGGCTAGGAGGATAGGAATGAGGGCACTTCGATCAGGTTGTTTTGTGATTATCCTGATGCTGGCAATTTCCCTGGGTGCTGCGTGCGGAGGCGGGGGTGACAAGGATGACGGGGCCGCTTCGGATGGAACACCAGAGGCGAAAGCGACCGGGAATATTCAGGTGCCGATACGCATTGAAGGCGCCAATAATGTGGGCAGCTTTGATATGGTTTTGGAGTATGATGCGACCGTTTTGCAGGCAACGGAAGTTGTGGCCGGATCGCTGGCTCAGAACGCAATGCTGGAATTCAACACAAAGAACTCGGGACAGGTCATCATCGGAATCATTGATTCTTCCGGCATCACCGGCGATGGATCGGTGGCCATTATTAGGTTCAAGCTGCTCAATGCCGCCGGGACTTCTGCTCTAAAGCTGCAGACAGTGGAGGCTCACAACGCTACCACCCTTGTGGACATCATCGCCCAGACTTCTAATGGAAGCATGTCCGAAAAGGGGAATCTGGCGAGTTCACCGCTGGTGGAATTTTCGAAATAGGGAGTAGCTCAATCGCACATCAGATAGTCACCGGAGACCTTGTGGCGATATGGATGGCGAAGACTCTTCACGATCACGGAGTTCGCTTTGAGACTCTGTTTGCGAGCGAAGATCACTTAGGAAAAAGGGGTTAGGCGGTCACTCTATCCCATGAAGTTCCCTCATAGGCAAGCTGAGAGGGGCGCAGCAAATATCATTGCGCCAGCATGAGGATAGGTTGTTGTCATCAGAACTATGATCTGTTCCATCAGTCCGTGTTTCAGGCCGAGTTCGACCCTCCCCCGTCTCCACCACGATCAAAAAAGACCTCAGCTGATAATGGCTGATGTCTTTTTGTATCTAAAACGACGGACGGGGAGTTCGAGGTATAACAGAAACTCGGTCTCCACCATACTGACAAAATCACTGAACATCGAACCCAGACCTCTTGGCACCGTACTTCTTGTGGCTCCTGTAACTGCACATGATGGCGTCTCCTTTTCTGAGCGCAACCACTTTCCCGAACATTTGGGCTCGTTGTGTCTGGAAAACGGTCACGATTTCAGGCTCATCTCGTGTAGGAAGAGAGGGGAATTTGACTATGAACCGGCCATCTTGTTACGCTAAAACATACCATTTCATCTTGAATGTGACTTGGGTTATACACGAACACATTCGCTTCCGGCAAACTGAACTCAGTTATCCGGTGATTCTCGTATTTACAGGTTCTTGCCCACCCAAAAATCCAAAGGCTGAGATACGGAGTAACACGGCAAAGGAGATGGAAAAATGCCTACTGAAAACGCGGCCCAAAGGGCAATAGAGATCACTGAAGAGGGCCATCGCCTCTTGAAAGTCGGCAACCCTGACCAAGCCATTGAGCGCTTT
>JAQTRE010000094.1 GCA_028711995.1 Dehalococcoidia bacterium
CAACGGAGAGATCATGGCCGGATAAATCACTTCTCCGCCGCTGGGCAGGATGGCCAGTTCTGCGGGAATATCCGGTTGTTTCGAGGAAGGGGTTTCGTTCTCGTCAAATTCCATCGCTTGTTCTCCCGCCATGAACGATTCTGATATAGGATTTGGTGGAGATTCTGCTCTTGCTCTTGGGCACGGTAATTTCCAGCATACCGCAACGATACTGGGCTCTGGCCTGTTCCACCTCAACCGCCAGAGGCAGGCGGATCACTCGCTCAAAGGGCCCGCTGATGATCTCCATCTGGTGATAAGATCGATTGGTACCGGCGCCGGGATTTGCCCTCTCGCCCTGGATTACAAAAGTAGTGCGGTCCCCGATGATCTTCAGGCTCTCTTCCTCGATGCCGGCCAGATCGACCACGATCACGATGTGTTCGGACGTTTCATAGACATCGACCGCCGGCTCCCAGGCCCTTTTGGCAAAATGAATCATGGGGGGCTTGGCTCCGGCATAATGATCCATGAGGCGTTCCATCTCTCTCTGGATGGTGCCGATATCGGTTATCCAGTCAGTGCGATATATGGCCATCATCTTCTCCTACGCTGCGGACCAGGCGGAAACAGTGATCTCCAACAGGGTGCTGAAAAAGTCTGACGCAACCCCCGATCTCGGCCGAGGCAATCTCCCCAGCCCCAACTCGTTGGAGGGAACTTTATGCGGGCGTATAATGATACGCCCCTACAGGGACACCCCCGGGAAGGAAGAATCCTTCACCTCTTTTTCAACAACCTGCTAGGCCTTGCCCGTAGAGATTCTGTGTTGTGGAGAGATTATACCTTTCGGAGTCAGTTCCTGTCCACCCTTGGATCAGCTCATTGCAGCGTGTTAGATTAATCTGCCCCCTCAGGCCCATGGAAGAAAGCATCCTGAACTATTTGATCTAAGACTCCTCGGCTGTGGAGTACACTGAAAGCAGAGAATCTGGTTTCAGTCACCGGTTTTGGGGCAAATCCATGAATTGACTTCATTTATGGATTGAACTATACTTCTTTTGCCCCCTTGAATAATAGCCTCTCTCAAGGGCCCGTAGCTCAGCGGCAGAGCGGACGGCTCATAACCGTTTGGTCGTTGGTTCGAATCCAGCCGGGCCCACCATTTTTTGAAGCTGATTTTCTCACTTTTTCCTCCATGTTATTTTTTTGTTATGTTGTCTGTTTGGCATTTTGCTTAACACTTTTGAAGCTAATTAGCTTCGGATTTTTTGCTTAACTTTGCTTAACACCTATTGATTCTCACCCCCTTGCTTTCGTTTCGGTTTCCTGCCTCCACCTGGTTTCCTCTTCCGCTTGTAGTCCAGTTCAGTGACCATCCAATCACGTCCAAACTTCTTACCCTTAAGTTCGCCATTTATGAGCAGGCGTCTTACATGGCTTTCATCAATACCTAGGTGTGTGGCTGCTTCTTTGGTCGTGTACATCAATCACCTGACCTGAGCTTATTATACACGCTATCAGGTATTAACTCAAGGTATTTTCACTGCTATGTATGGTTGATATTAGATGCTAGAGCAGAAATGAGGTTCTAGAATATCAGCCTATAAAAATAGCACTCGTCTCACGGCAGCACGATAAGCTGAATAAGCTGTGCGAACGGACTCCGTTAAATCAAGAAGTTCGGCATAACACTCATCACTCTGCCTAGGGCGGCAGTTTGGAGGATTGAACCTAAATACAGTATCATCTTGGCTGCCTACAGCTCCAATATCAGGTTTGAAAAAGGATGAAAGAAAGCGGATCAACTTTGAAAATGGCCTAACTAGGCTCTCGCATAAACCAGTAAGCTCACTATCAACATATTTGTTCTTTTCAAGTTGGAATAATTCTTTGAATTCTGTCAGCTTTCCTAGTGTAGCACCACTATAAATAGTCTTAAGCTCTAGGGTATCTAAGAATGCCTGAATTTCCTCTTCATTTATAATCGTGTCGGATTTATTGAATATCTCGTTGTCGTGAAGTGTGGCATCCGAAGCTATTGGCAGTACCAGTTTACCTTTTAAGTCTGGTCTCTGCTCTTCAACAAAGCTTTGAATTTCTGGTAGCTCCTTGGTAAGTTGTTGCGCCACCTCAACAGGCATTGATAATAGCTCGTTTCTTATTGACCTAATCGTATCCCTGTGAACTGGTATATCTGGATACTTGTCTTTGTTCAGTTGAAGGTGACGCAGTATATGTGTATCCGTGTCGCCCAAAGACCAGCGATGCCAAACGACTTTTTTAATCTCCCAAGATGTATTGGTTGTTGCCCAACCAGGCTTTTGTTTTCGCATCGCCACTTTTACCTTAGTAAGATTCTACAAAACTTCGTCATTTATTCGTCATTTTTTGGTACATGGAAATCCTACCTAATCGTAACATTAGAATGGCTTGATTATAGCCAAACAAATCGCTAGAGACAACCAAGTTATGAATAAAATGGGATAGGAGGTTTTGATAATGGAAACTAATAACTCATCAATGAAGGGAGAGGAAGCAGGGACTCCTTTTGGGGAAATCATATCAGAGTATGTGGGAGCAGTGATCGGTGCTTGTGGACTAGATATTAATCAAGCCAAAACCGTTGTCTACTATGCGGTGGTGACGCATGCGATGGAGAAGTCGGACATAATGCCCGTCATGGTGATCATGGGGCCTCAAGGGACAGGCAAAAGCTCCCTAATAGAAATGATACAAAAATTTACATGTAGAGTTTATCTTATTAACGGAAGAATTAGTTATGCGGAACTTAGGGATTCACTAAAGCCCAATACTACAGCCTTAATTGAAGAGGCTGATAGGATTAATGAGAACCTGATCTTGGGACGTTATTCAAGACGCACATCGGCCACAAGTGTTAAGCGGGGCGGTGCAGCTATTGGGTATAAAAGTGAGGGCCTAGACTTATTTGGGGCCACGGTATTACACAGGAGAGTGCCCTTCAAGGATGCAGCTTTGGACAGTAGAAGCATAATAATCATGACTCGATATAAGCCAGGCACTTATTCCATGCCGGAAATAGATGGCCAGAAGTTGAAGGAAATTGCAGAGCATGTGGAATGGGACAAGGGGATCGGATTACCATCAGGGCGAATTAAGGACACCTGGGAGCCACTGATGAGAGTTGCGTGGGCTTGTGTTGACGGAGAATGGATCATCTACGCCTATGAGAAGATAACAGAAGGAGAAAAGAACTTGACCTCAGGGCAGGGATATGAACCCGTGCCAGCAGTCATTATGACGTTGAACGGGATGTTCTACCAAGATGGCATCCAGCTGTTCTCAAAGGTGCAGATTGCAGAGGTTAGGGGCAATCTCAAGGAGCATTATGGTGTCAAGCTGAATAACCGTCAAATTGAACAGATATGCCGGATTAAAGGGTTCAATGTGACCAATACCCACGGCTACCCTACAGTACACTGTGACGATGCGCTACTTGACCAGCTCATGAATGAAATTGATCGTGCTGAGTGAGTTTTTGGGTGATTTTGAATGTATATTATATATTTAATCTCACCCATTTTGTCACCCGTGACTAATGCAACTAGTCGCAATTATAAGCATTTCTAGTCATCTTGGGTGGTGTAATCCCACCTTGCCGGGATGATTGTGAGTGTCGGGATTGCAGATTTCCAGATACGCACTGCCGACATTTTAGAGACAACCCTGACCAAATGAAAAACATTAACTGCTGAGATGATTGATTGTGAAGCTGAGTCGAGTTGAATGTTGCACGGTGAGTATTGATGATAGCAACAGCGTTGGGGGTGGAATTGATTACCTTATCCAGGTATGGCTGGGTGGCTCAAACACTGCCAGTCAATGAAGGAACATCCCATTTTGGACAGATAGGGGCATCATTCATGGTGTCTCCCCTTTGGTGCCAAAATTGCTAGTGAATACCATCAGAGTAAATTGTGGTTTCCACCATTGAAACCTAACAACTAGAGTCACCATAATTAGATTAGATCACACTGAAAGGTGAATCAAATGAAGATAACCCAAGTTAGGGAGGGTTTGCTATACATTGTATTCAGACTGATTCTTATAGGTCTGATTGTGGGGTGTTTTGCGTTGGGTGGGTGGTTGTGCGATAACAATCCTGCAGAAACCCGATACGAGCGATATCAAAATGAAGGGGGAGCATAGTGACAACCCATATTGGTGACTTGAGCACGTTCTACCAATAGATTTCAACGCCAGATACGACTCCCACTGGTTCCCACAAGTATCCTCTTAGCGTTTCCCACTGCTCGTCTATTTGTGCCTCTTCTGACCGTAATCTTGCTTCCCATGCTTCGGCTGTTTGGGAGTCTTGGCTGTTGAGGCAAGCTCTGTGATCAAATGAGATGGATGGGCAGCGGTCGTGTTTCTTCAGAAACGTGTTGAATTCCTCGACATCAGCATTGTACCTATCCAGACGGGCAGTGAGTTCCGAAAGTCTCTCCAGACCTCTCTCATAAGCCTGATATGTGAAGTCTCCACCAGTGCTTTCTGGAGAGACAAAACCCAATCGCCGACCCACCTGCAAATATGCCACTTTGTCGTGAGTAGGAGGCCCTTCCATTGGTGTTTCATCGGGAAAAAGTATTGATGACAGTGATGGACTTGAGTTCACCAAATCATCAAACAAACCCTTACCCGTAACATCTATATACACTAACCCTTTGTCTGTCGTGTTAAAAGCATTTAAGGCGTGAGGCTCAATTGACTGGAATTCTACAGCAACAACGGCGCACCTAATACCATGTGCCTCAGCATTGTTGTGTAGTTGCTCAGCGAAGTCACCACACGTGTAAAAAGGATCATAATAGGAATGTTCATCAGTTGTGTCATTGGCTAGAAAAGTCTTGAGTTGCTGCCATGTTGGGTTTTTTGCCTGTTTGTTGTTGTCAAGATCAATAGCCCCACCGCTTGCCTTCCGATACGGAACATCTTCAGCATACTGATTTGCGGCGAACGCCCCGATGACTATGATGACAATTATGATTACAAGACAACCGCATCCTCCACCATGTCTTTTTCGGGGTGGATCGATCATATCCGACATCGTATTCCCCTTGAGGTCCACTGACAAGAATCCCTGACAGTGGCCTTGTGATTGCATTCCCGATCCTCAAACGTGGTTGTCATCTGACTAGACATACCTCTACCTCCAAGATGAATGCTGCCAAGAATAGGTAAACAAAAGAGATCACCATCCCGCAATGAGAAATTCGTCATGCCTAACCCGAGCTACCCAAAGAGTTGGTGAAGGTGGCCACTCGCCTCATACGTTGTGTACCACTCCTAACACCTCTCATGAGGAAATACTCAAGCATGAATATCCGCAAGCTGACTCAGCCAATCAGCATTTCCCCGAAAAAATTAAATTCTGCGACTGGCTATAGAAACATCCACATTATCTCGTAAATTATTGACCCGTACCCCCAAGAAGGGAAGGCAACCGTTGATGGCCACCTTCCCCCCAGGAGCTTCAGGATCGTCACCGTGAGGAGTTATCAGGCTTACTGACTCAATGGTGCTTTGTAGTGCTTCAGGCTATCGTGAAAGGTGACTGACCTCGTATAGCGTTGTACCATTTCCAGTGATTCCCATCTGCCAAGGTCTTTGATTGTCATCACGTCTACCCCTGCTTTTCTCAAAAGGCAGGCGAATGTCCTTCGGAAGGTGTGAGGGTTGCATGTCAAGCCAGTCTTCCGCTCCAATCGGTTGAGCATCGAAACGATTCCCCAGCGATTGAGTCCCCATATCGTGCTACCATTGGAATTGTACTCAGCTAGCCATGCTCGCAGATACTTCTCTGACATCTCACCAAATGGGGCATAGGCTTCTTTGCTGCCCTTGCCAAGGGTTCGGATGGTACGATTCCCCCAATTGATGTCCGTTTGCCTGATGTTGGTCAATTCAACAAGCCTCAAGCCTGATTCTGTAAATAGGGAGATGATAGCCTTGTCTCGAACTGAATTACACTCGCATATTAGTTGCTGGACTTGTTCTGCTGTAAGACTGGGCAAGATGAGGAATGGTCTCTTAGGAGCATCCACCCATGTTACTGGATTATCCTCTGATTTGAATAGCAGACCCGAACGTGGACTATACAACCAATTATAGAAGGCTCGCAGGTTCTTAAAGTAGCCGTATTTACCTCCGAGAGAACAGTTGAGAGATCGCAAGTATCGATTTATCTGTTCTGTGGTTGGAGATAAGCCAAGTGAGTATAGGGCTTTAGATAGTGTCTGCTGATAGTCTCTGATGGTATGAGGAGAAATTCCTTGCCTTCGAGATTTCAGAAATTGCTGAAGTGCCGTATCAATGGCCCTTTGCTTCTTTTTATGTGTGTCAGGTTGAAGCTTCAGAAGAGCTACTAGAAGCTTTTCGCTAGGTTCTCGTTTTCCGTTCTTTACTTGGGAAATGTATGACTTGCTTAACCCTGAGGTTTTTGCAATCGTGGAAGTTGGCGTTTTGTTAAGCAATTTGAGCGCATCGGGACGGCTCATAACCGTTTGGTCGTTGGTTCGAATCCAGCCGGGCCCACCATTTCAAGCACCGCTCAACGGCAGTGCGCTCCAAATCCGGGCAATCATCCACCCAGCCCTGCTGAGACGGGCATAATGCCGAGGCAACCCGTGACAGCTCACACGATAGAGTAGTCGGGGATCATGATGGCGCGCCCAGGGGACATTCTCAGAGGCCTTTGGCCGATGCCGCGCCGTCATCAGGTGACGGGTGATCTCCGTTCCCCTGATCGAACTGATAGTGAACGGCGAAGGCAATCAACTCGGATCGATTTCTCAGGCGCAGTTTTTCCATGATACGGCCGAAATAGGTCCGAACGGTGCTTTCTCCGATGAACAGACGCGCTGCAATCTCGGTATTGGTCAGTCCGGTACTCAAAAGCCTTAATACCTGCAGTTCCCTGCTGCTGAGGGCGGCATGTCCGTTGGTTTTGCGGTAGCCGGAGAGGATTCGGCCGGACAGGTGAGGCGAGTAGGCTATCTTGCCCTCAGCAACCTGCTGCACCGCCTCAACGATCTCATCGACAGCGGCGCTCTTGGAGATATAGCTCTGCCCCAAGTCTCAGCGCACTGAAGAGGTGGTCATCGCGTTCCGAGATGCTGAGCATGATGACCTTGGTGGTCGGGAATCTTTCCTTGATGATCGCCAGGGCATCGAGTCCGGTGCAGTTGGGCATCAGGATATCCATGATAACAACGTCGGGATGCAAAGCAGTCACCTTCTCGATGGCATCTCTCCCATCGACAGCTTCATGGACAACAGTGATAAAGGGCTGATCCTTCAGGACGTTCGCCAGGCCCAGCCGCGATATGGCGTGGTCGTCACAGATCAGCACGTGTATGGATTTGGGCTCAGGGGTCATGATATTCCATCCCCGGGGAGTTGTCGCATTAGCTTCAGTACCGTAACCGGTCAGGTAGATTATATCAGCTTTCATAATCCCACAGTACCACGCATACGTAAAAACAAGAGCCTACGGCACGTAAACCCGGGTCTACGTTTGGTAAACAATTCGTAAATGGCGCTTACCTGGCATGCGGTGGGTTCAGCCGCTGGCAGAGATGTGCATTCTCATCCGGGAAAGTAGAGGTGGCATCGACTTGCTGTGCGGTGGACCCCCGGTTGGACGCTATTTGCGGCGGTTGACCATTCGTTCCGGGATGATTACCGTAAAAGTGCTTCCCTCACCCGGCTGCGACTCCACGGTGATGGCGCCCCCCATCCGGGCCACTGCCTTCTTGACAATGGCCAAACCCATCCCCACCCCGTCCCCATAAACCCCGGGCGCAAGCTGCCTCATCGGGCGGAAGATATCCTGCCGGCTTCCGGACGGAATGCCGATGCCGTTATCGGCAACGCTGAAGACATAACGATTTCTGCTTCGCCTGGCCCAGTCCAGCCTGACACGCTTGGGACAGGAGGTGTTAAACTTGAGCGCATTATCGATCAGATTCTTCAATACCTGGCCCAAAAGAACAGGATCGACCTCGATGATCGGCCATTGATCCGGCATAACCCACTCCACTTCTCCATCCGGCTGGACAACCGCCAGCACATCCCGAACCAGCTTGCCCATATCCACCCGCCGCACCCGGAGGCTCCTGTTGCCGAGTCGGGCCAGCTCCAGCATCTCCTGCGCCATGATCTCCCCCATGTCAATCGCCCGGTCGATGGTATCAAGATGCAAACCGGGACTGCCATCCGGCGGCATTTTCGCCAGGTCTTTCCGCAGCTGGTGGGTGTAGAGCCGAATGGCACGGAGCGGGGCGCACATATCGTGAGAGACCACTTCCGCATATTGCGAGAGTTCTTTGTTGGCCTGCTCCAACTGGATGGAATGCTGTTTCAACTGATCCTGCAGTCGCCGGCAATCGCTGATATCCCGTATCGTGGCCAGGAACATTGCCGCAGTGTCGCCGGCACCGGGCACGGAGACGGCATCGACCCACAAAACACGCTGACGGCCTTCCGGCGTGGTAGCCAAAAACTCCCGGGTCACGCACATGGCTCCAGCCTGGAGTTGCCGGAGCATATCCGCTGCTCTTCGGACATAGGCTGGCGCGTACGTCATCGCCACTGCATCCGTAGAAGGCTTGCCGATATAGTCCTCTCTCTTCTTGCCGGTCATCCCTATAAGCGCCTGATTCACATCGACAATCACCCCTTCCCTGTCCACCACGATCATGCCGTCAGGAGTGCTTTCAATCAGCCCTCGAGCATAGGTCTGGGCTGTATGGAGCGCTCCCATCATGACTTCCAGGTCCCGATTTCGGGCCTCCAACCGTCGATTGGCTTCGGCCAGTTTCTGCTCCATCTCCCTGCGGGCGGTGACATCCCGCACATTGATAACGGCACCCAGCACCTCCTCTCCGTCCCGAACCAGCGCGAGGCCGGATTCAAGAAGACGACGGCTTCCATCGCTGTGCATACCTTCAAATAGCTTCGGAGAGATACACCCGCCCTGCTCCATCACCTGCCGGTACCACTCACCCACCGGCTGGCCGCTTTCCAGCGAGGCGGCATCGATGAAGCCTAGCCTGGTTCCGATCACCTCTTCACGGGTCTTTCCCAGAGGACTGGGCTTATCATAGTTGTTGGCATCGATGCAGTTGCCTTCCTTATCGTAATAGGCGACGTATTCGTCCACATTGGCAAAAATGGCCTGCAGCCTGGCTTCGCTTTCCCGCAGGGACTGCTCGGCAGCCAGCCGCTGCGTCACATCCCGGACAACGACCATATACAAGCGTGCTTTTCCCTCTTCAATAATCGGCGCACTTTTCAGCTCCCCCCAACGATGACTCCCGTCCTTGTGGACAAGCTCGTACCAATGGGGATAGATCGCCTCGCCGGCGCGGAAGGCTGCAAAGTTGAGCTGCAACTGCTTAACTGATTGTGCCGTCAGTATCCCCAATTCCGCCATTGTTTTGCCGATAATTTCATGCGGAGCATAACCAACCATCCGCTCGGCGGAAGGGGAGACATCGAGAACGCGCATCTCCCCATCGAAACTGACCAGGACATCTGCGATATTCTCGAAGTGACGGCGGTATCTCTGCTCACTGGTTCGGAGCGCCTGCACCAGGCGGGCTTGGCCCAGGGCCAGTTCGACGGCCACGCCCAGTTCCCGATCTTCGAAAGGCTTCGAAACATAGGCGTGAGGATGGGCCTGGATCGCCCGCTTCAGGGTGGCCGTATCTGAGAACGCGGTGATGAAGATAACAGGAACATGCCATCGATCGCGAAGATGCCCCGCCAGGGCGATGCCGTCCATATCTCCGCGCAGCCGTATGCCGGTCAGCACCAGATCCGGCGATGCCTCGCCGGCACACCGGAGAGCATCCTCACCGGTATGGCAAACCGCCGGAACCTCATAGCCCATCCTCTGAAGACGGTTCCGCAGGTCCTGGGCGACGATGGCTTCATATTCAACCACCAGGATGCGACAGGATGTCATATCATTCCTTCTACCAAACCACGCACAAGCATGCACACAATCATGTCATCCCGGATTAAGTCCGGGATCCATTCCCGGCCCATTCACTCCGGATTCCCGATCGGACAGACTGTGTCGTAATACGAATGCGATCCTTCTTTATGATGTCTTTGCGAGCTTTAGCGAAGCAATCTCCGCGTGAATATGGAGATCGCCACGTCGTTCTTCAAAGGAAAAACGCCTCGCGATGACATTGTGAGACAGTCTGCGGAGTCGGGAATGACATAATCATGGGGTTTTCTCCGGCATACCGCTCCCGGCGGTATCTCTCTTCCATTGACGACTGAAGCCTGCCCGGGTCCTTCGAGTTAAATCTGCCGGTGAGCCTGCATGCTTACGTCCGAACACCATTATAGCCCCAGGCAAGGCTGCAAACAAGCTGCCGATCAGGCCATTTGCCGTTACTTTGAACCTGCGCTACAGCTTTTCAGCCTCATCGTGACACGATTTCGCGACACAAAAATAGACACTTTGATGACAGAAAATAGGCGCTGGAGCGACAGACAGATGGTCCTCAGGGTGGTACTATTGGGCCATTGACACCATAAACAAAAGATAAATGATCATCCGGCCCGGTCCGGGTCAATCCGCCGGAAAGATCATCCGAAGACATAAACAAAAAATAAACGTCCCAGTTCAAACCGGAGGGGGAACCATAAACAAACTATAAACAACGTGATCAGTTACGCTTTTCGCTGTGCCGGGGGCTGCCAATGAAAATAAGCCGGTCGATCCAGGGCGAGACACTTGCTCAATAGCGAGGGCCAAGCGATGAGTGAGAAGCATTTTAAAGGACCTGAAAATCCAACAACCCAAATAACACAAAGTGGGTATGCACTTTACTCAACCGGCCACAAAATGTAGTATGTAGGCATGGAAGAGTCTGTTCATCCTGTTTCTGGCATTGATTATCCCGGGACATTCCAGGAATTTGACCGATGGTTTACC
>JAQTRE010000095.1 GCA_028711995.1 Dehalococcoidia bacterium
TTGGCGCTTGTTTTGGCGCTAAATTCGACCCGCCAGCCGATTCACTCAGACTTTAAACTTCGCAGCATAATATCAGGGTGACTCAATCAGAATTCCGATACCGGCTTTTTGCAGGGACGCCAAAATTGACTCCATTGGTACAATAGAAATATTATAATAGGCTTATAAGAAATCAATAATGGACTTATTATTTGTGCAAAAGCATGGAACTGATTCGAGTCCGCTATTCCCCAAAAGTGGGAGATTGGAAAATTTCAAGGAGATCGACCGACAGTGGATGAGAGTAAGGCGCTGGTAAAAGTGGGCGAAATATTGCCCAAAACACCGAATAGGGAAATTGTCACCCGGTCCCGGGCGATGGCAGCTAGTGGGTCAATGTTCGTGACGATTCACACGTTATAAGGGTTGTCTGGTGAAAGTCTGTCAGCTTCAGGGCGAGACCGAAAAATTGATCACAAAATGATCACGGTGTTATTGTTCTTTATTGATCTTTGTTACCATATCGGTGGGGATTTTGAGGCTAAGCCAGTGCGTTGTAACCCTCCGTTCCACGGTATCAGTGCCTAAGTGACGGGTTCCGAAGACCGATGCTCTATCCACTGAGCTACGGGCGCTTGTACGCTCAACATTATAGCTGAAGTACCCTCTGACTTACAAGGTTGGTTTATGTGGTTTTTTCGCATTAGTGAACTCTCCTCTGTTTTTATCAGACTCAGCGTAGCTTCAGGATTTTGTGAACACTTTAGTTAACAAATACCAGCCCAGAGGCTAACAGTGAAGTGCCACTTTGTCAACACTGTTCACGCATATGCAGTATTCTCGTTCAGAGATTACCGTTCACGCTGTTCAGAACCGTTAAAACGTATTAACCGTTGACATTTGAACAAGGTTAGTGTCAACCAGTCCACACAAGGGGGTATTTTCCACGAACATCTCCTAATCCACTGGACTATTTGAGCAAGCTGAGTGTAAATGGATTCAAAGAACCATGATTAAACAGTCCCACAAAAAATACACGGACCGATATGAACCAGATTCAGCAGGTATGATTGAAGGACTTTACAACCTATCCAGTAGCACTGCTGTCCAAGATAATTCCTTAACCCCCTTTTGGATGAGTTTTTTGTGCCTGTAAAATAGCTCGATGTAAGGTTTTCATTTTCGACCCCCCCCCAAATTTGAAGGGTGATGCGTGCAAGAAAAGGGATGCTGTCTAAAACGCCATCCTGAGCTGGGGGTCAGGCAGTTGAGGTGGAGTTTCAAAAGGATCATCGAGCCAATTCCAGAGATCACGGTAGGAAAACAGGTTCAGACGAAGCAGCGCCACCAGGCGGCAAAGAGGCAAGTTGCATTGAGAGCGAAACTGGAGATACTTGAGCAACAGCACGGCAATCACTGCTGTCCAAATCTGTGTCTTGAGAGCATTGGGGCTGGTACCGACGAAGGTCTTGATCTTCAGATGCTGTTTGAGCACCTTGAAGAAGAGTTCGATCTCCCAGCGATCCCGATAGATACTGGCGATGGTGGTGGACCCAAAGCGAAGGTGATTGGTGAGAAGCTCGATCTCCCTCTGGTTTTGCTCATCCCAGACGACTACCCGCCGCAACAGCCAGAGATACTTCAGACGGGCCCGGTATTCGGTGAAACGGATGATCTGGTCGGCAAGGATATTGGGTCACTGGGGAAGAGGGCGGTTCTCCAGTACTTCATAAACGGCATTGCTCTTGAGCCGGGTGACGAAGAAGATGCCTGCTTTATTCCATTGAGCGAAGAGATCGAAGTCGTAGTAGCCCCGATCGACGGCGACGATGCTGCCGGTGGGAAGGGTGAAATGACGAGCCACAGTAACGTCGGCTGCCTTCCCCTCGGTGATCACGGCGAAATCGGGCAGATACCCGTCATGATCCAGGAGGAGATGGAGCTTGACAGCGCCCTTGGTCTGGCGGAAGTCAGCCCAAGGGAAAAGGCTGAGACAAAGGTCGATGGTGGTAGAATCGAGGCTGAGCAGCCTGTTCTTGAAACGGAATTTCCTCTTCTTTCCAGGGCTTTGGTTGCTGAAGAGATCACGCAGGTGAAAGAAAACCTCCTGATACAGTTGCCAGGGACGATGGGCATTGGCGTAAGAAAGGGTGCTCTTGGCAGGTGCGGAATGCAATCCCAGATGACTGAGCTTGCCGCAGGTGACGGCCAAGCCGTCGCTGATCTCCCGCAGACTCTTGCATTGGGCCATCTGGCAAAACAGCATGGAGACGTACTGGTCCCAGGAGGAGAATCCCTTGGCATGGCGTTCCGCCCCGCACTTATGAACCAGCCTCCCAAAAGAAAGCCGGGGCACCACTTCCACCATATTACTTCGGTGGTCTCTTCTCAATTACCCGTCACGAAAGTTATCTTGGACAAGTATGTCCCAAGCCAGATACGAAACGTTTTAGCGAATTGATCACGAGGCTGAACACCATCCGATCCTGCGCGGACGAACTGCACCGCCAGGGACACGGGGAGTTAACGGTTCCTCCCGCCACAAAGCGAATATTTGAGTCGTACTACGAGCGATATTACGTCAGATGCTCAAACGAGACACTGGGTGCCAACTTGATAGCCCGTATCCAGACGTACCTCTGGAAGTTCTGCCTCCTGTTCGCCGCTTGCGATCTCAGTGCCGAGATCAGACCCGAGCACATCGACAGGGCCATCATCATTGCGGATTTCCTGGAGCGTTCCATGCTGTACGTTTTCCATGGTTTCGGTGGCGATCCTAAACAAGCGGATGAAGCCGAACTCCTTCGATACCTGCGGGGCAAAGGGCAGGTATCGAACCGGGATGTCTACAGCGGCCTGCACTTACATCGCCGACGAGCGGACCTGGCCGACGATTGTGCTCATCCGAACCGGGTCGAAAGAGCACAATCGTATGCTGTGCGCAAGGGCGAGATCAAAGGGTTATATTCTCCATGCCGATGGTTCTGGCATAGGTAAATTCCAATTACTCATGGATCAGACGATAAGAACGGTAAGAACGGCCCACTTGGATTATCGTCTCATAACTAATAACACCTGGTATACTCCGGAGATCACGGATAAGAAAGCGATACATTTTTTCCGTATTCGGAAAAGCCATGTATGCCAGCAGGTTAAAGCTTCCCGCGACAATGGCCACATGCGTGACTCTAGTATTCGCGGCCAAGGTATGAGCTGCAGGGAAAATCATGTCAAGCTTGACCTTCAAGAACACGTAAACCGGCACAACAAGACCAACTGCCGATAGATCAGCATGGCTGATCACGCTCACCACTTTCTCTGTTAGGAGTTTTTTGAGCTTCCTGGCTGTCGTCTGTCGAGTCATGCCTGTCCTCTTGCCCAAGATACCGATGCTCTGTCTGGGATTCAACTCAAGTTCTCGTATCAACCGCAGTTCCGAATCCTCCAGACAACGTGGCGCGGTCTTTTGGTACCCAGCAATGGTAGTGTTAGATAGCCCGGTGTAGTAATCTTTGACCTCGTGAAGGATCGTCATCACTTCAATGTCTGCTATGTTGTCAAAGCGACTCAATTCATTGCTCATCCATTTGAGGAAGTCCTGGGAGTTATGGAACATAGCGTAGATTACCATGTCATAACGCCCTGTAGTTAAACTAATCGCCTGGATGTTTTTGCAAACTGCGAGATCTTTTGCGACATCAGAGGGGGGGGCAAGGGTAGTTTTCACACCTAGAACAACCTTGGAATCGAAGCCAAAGAAACGAGGATCGACTATCGCAGCGAAATCAATGATACCATCGGCGACCATTTTTCTCAGTTTACTTGATACAGTTGTTGCACTTATGCCGAGTTTTCCGGCAAGATCTCGAGTGCTTTGCCTGGCATCAGACCTCAACTCTTTGATGAGCATCTGATCTGACTCAGTGAGAACTGTCAGTACAGATGTGGTCATGGTATCTCCCCATACGTAGCATCATGTTTAGGCGATGCCACTGAGTCCGACAGGACAATCTGGCCATCAAAGGAAAGACCAAAGACAATCTCGTCGACACGGCGTTTGGTGAAGTGATTCATACCTCTAACCATGACAATCGATCATTCACTAGCCATTACCATTCAATACTTGCTTCCGTCTATGTCAGATGCAAGTATTCGGAATATGTGAATTGTAGTATTGCTATGACTTGACTGTCAAGAGCTTGCATTGCTTCATATCAACATTTGGTTCCGGGCATGCGGACTAAAGGTGGTGGGACTGCATGCACACAAATCGCACAGATGGTTTATATTATACAATTAAACTGTGCTAATGTACAACTGAAATTTAAAATGGTTGACAGATGTCATATATAGTGATAAGATATGCCCAATATGAGCGGAACGTCAACAATCTGATGGCGGTCGGCCAAAGCGCTGGTTGAAACTTAAAAGGAGAAGCCAATTGGTCGTAGTTGGCGAAACCAATTGCTTGGGATGTGGAGTCTGCACCTGTTTTTGCCCCGTGGAAGCCTTACAAGGCTATGGGATTATTAAAATCGACAGGGGCACATGCACAGAGTAGCTGGAGTGCATCGGTATCTGCCCGGTGTATGCTCTGAAAGTGAAAAAATGAAACAGATCAAGTGTGATATAGCTGCCATCAAAAGTGGCCGTTTGGTGGCTGAGGATGTTGTCCGGCGTTTCAATCCTGCCTGATGGGCTATCCTTGCAGATAAACCTATTCGCGAGATTCACTTATCCGATTTCCGAATCTTCACATAAGAAGATTGAGTTGTTTGTCACGGAATTCCGATTGATGCGGCAGCTTGGCTTCACATTATTTCCTATTCGTCTATTGTTGTTTGAAGCCATGTTGTCAGAGGAGGTGCCACTGTTAGGCAAATCGATGAACGAGTGGAAGTCAACGTAGATACCGGTAGAATCAAATAGACAAGGAGGTCACGATGTCTCAGAAGATCAGTTTTTGCTACAAAGTTATAGCCCTGGTCCTAGTTCTAGTCTTGCTAGTGCCGGTATTGGCAGCGTGCGGAGATGATGATGGAGAGGAAACACCCACAGGGGCCGCAACGAATCCCACAGCGACAACCATGTCTGCAACAACTCCTGCGCTGTCTGTCTCTGACGAGCCGGTAAAGCTCGGGATTCTGATCTCGTATAGCGGTGCAGCGGCCAAAGCCGGTAACCTTGTCGACCAGATATTGAAGATCGTAGACAAGCAACTAGAGGCGAGAGGGGGCATCAATGTTGGCGGAGTGATGAGGCCGGTGAAGTGGGTCAAATGCGATGACAACAGTCAGGTATCCGATTCCGTAACTGGCTACAGAAAGCTGGTGTTGCAAGACAAGGTCTCCGCAGTTCTTTTTGGCGGGGCTCTCACAGCTGCTCTTAGCGCTACATCAGACACAGCGGAGGAGACCAAAGTCCCAGCGTTTACTGTGGGTTCCACCCCTTTGGACCTTAGCGATAGGCCGTACACCATACGCTGCGTTTACCCGAATGCTACCGATATCGGCCCGATGGTGACGGATTTTGCCTTGAATCAGCTCAAGCCCAAGACTGCGGGACTTCTTATGGGTGCAATGAAGGAGACACGTGAACGCGGTTCTGTGATTAAGCAAATCCTGAAGGCCGCTGGGGTCGATATTGTCTATGAGGAGTATGTTGAAATTAGTACACTCGACTTCTCCCCATTCCTCACCGGCGTCAAGCACGCCAACCCCGATGTTCTTTTTGTGGACAGTGGTGGTGGTGATACCTTTTATCAGGTTATCTTGAAACAAATTCCAGGATTTGGCGGTTGGGGCAAAACTAAATTCATCTCGTGCGGAACGGCTTCAAGCGGGCCTGCCTTGAATGAGGTTGGAGCGGATGGGACCTACCATTGGATTCAGTGGATGCCCGGGTTACCTTATCCAGGATCCAAGATATTTGAGGACGCTTTTGCGGAGCAATACCCCGGCGTACGCCCTACTTCAGGCCATGCGACTATCTATTATCCCTTCTGGGCAGCCATTACAGCCATTGAGATGGCCGGATCAGATAAGCCAGCGGACATACAGAAGGCAGCTCGTTCCGGAAACTTTGTATGGGAGGATGCTCCTGCGGGACCATTGAAGATCAACGCTGACGGCACGCACAACAACGTGGGGTTGATGGCTTATTACAAAGACGGAAAACTTGTTCCGGTGGTAGAGCAATAGGCCTGCCACATCATCGGGCGCGATAATTGAGTGCTGATAGATGGCTGCTAGGCTGTTTGAGAATAATGGATAGGCTTATTTTGAAGGATGATGGATCGGTTGTTGAAACCGAAGAGTTGACTTTCAAATGACATTTTCATAGGTCAAGGCTTGCTTGTCTATGAGGGGTCGAGGGCTTGCCCGTGGGCATCAAAATAAAAAGGAGTTTGCTGTGAAGTTGAAGGGTAAAGTAGGGATAGTCACCGGAGCGGCTCAGGGCATTGGCCAGGCTATTGCCGAGGTAATGGCTCGAGAAGGCGCCGCCGTCATGGTCAGCGATGTCAACGAGGCAGGGGCAAGAAAGGTGGCCGAAGGGATTATCAAGTCTGGCGGCAAGGCGCTGGCCGTGACGGCTGATATCTCCAAGGCAGATCAAGTGAGCCAAATGGTGGAAAGGACCCTGGCAGGGTTTGGCCGGGTAGATATTCTGGTGAACAATGCTGCCTTCAACCAGCTGTCACACAATTCTTTTGCCAATACGGATGAAGCCGAATGGAGACAACATATAGACATCACTCTTGTTGGTACCTTGCACTGTTGCAAAGCGGTGGTAGGCCACATGCTCAAACAGAAGAGTGGTCGGATCATCAACATTACCTCCGATGCCGGCAAGATAGGAATCCCATACTCGCCGCTCTACTCAGCAACCAAAGCTGCAGTGTCCGGCTTTTCCAGGGCTCTTGCTGTAGATCTGGCTCCTCAAGGCATTACGGTCAATTGTGTCTCACCGGGACCTATCCTGACACCCAAAATGGTCGAGACGCTAGAAAAAAAGCACGCAGGGGAAGACATGTATGCATCACGGATTCCTATGCGCAGAGTGGGAAAGCCCGAGGACATTGCCTACATGGTGGTGTTTCTGGCCTCGGACGAAGCCAGTTTCATTACCGGCCAGGACTATAGTGTGGATGGCGGCGCCAGGATGTAGTGTGTTGGCAGGGGCAGATGTGGTTCAGCACGCATCAAAGATGAACGGATAGAAGGAGAAACCAGAATGTACCAACTTGATGTAGCTCCAAAATTGAGCAATCGGGTGCAAAGGCTGAAGGAAAGCTTTCATGATGCGCCGGTAAAACTGTCCACGGAACGTTTAACTTTTGTTTTAGAGGCCTATAAAGAGACGCAGGGAAAAGCCCCGATCATCACACGTGCCCGGGTTCTGGAGAAGTATCTGAAGGGGATGACTTTGCATATCGACGAAAACCCCATTGTGGGGAACCCAACCCAGTATCGACGAGGAGTCAATCCCTATCCGGAATGGTCCAGCAACTGGTGGACCAAGAAGGAGCACAATAGTCAGTTCGGAACCCTGCAAACCGATTTGTCGGAAAAGGACTGGGAACGCATTCGAGAGGCACGAGAGTATTTTAAAGGCCGATGCATGGTGGATAGGGTCAACGAGGTTTTCGCCGATATGCACCCGGGACTCACCCGCCCAGAGATCATGAGGGAATGCTCTATGCTGGATAGCTCATTCGGTCCCATCGGCTACATTGTCGTAGACTATGCCAGAGTTATCAATAGAGGGCTGGAGGGTCTGATAGCAGATGCTCGCGGGAGACTGATGGAGATTCCCGCGGCTTATGTGCAGGAAATCCACCGAATAGAATTCCTCAAGGCAGCCATCATCAGTTGCGAGGCGGTTATTGCCTGGGCAAACAGGTATGCCGATCTGGCGGAGGGGCTGGTTAAGAATGAGACGGATGAGAGTAGAAAGAAAGAGCTCTTGCAGATAGCCGAGACCTGTCGCCGGGTGCCGGCAAAGCCAGCCAGGAGTTTCCGCGAGGCGGTACAATCCATGTGGTTCACGCATACTGCCATGTGGGCTGAAGCCGCGCAGGTAGGGATTTCCCCCGGGAGGATCGGCCAGTATCTGAACCCCTTCTTCCTTCAGGATAAGAAGGAAGGGAAAATCACTGACGAGGAAGCCGTAGAGCTGTTGGAGCTGTTCTTCATCAAGCTCTCGGAATTTGCCCTGCACCAGCCGGGCCATAATGCAGCTCTGGCTTCTCCCAATCACCTGGGGCAAAACATCAGCATCGGGGGTGTTAAACCGGACGGAACGGATGCGACCAATGAGCTGGAGTATTTGATTTTGGAGGCGGACGGTCAGGTGAGGATGATCCAGCCTAGCCTGGTTTGTATCTGGCATAACAAGCTTTCCGAAGAACTGTTGATGAAGTGTGCGGATAACATAAGGCTGGGCATCGGTAAGCCGGCGTTCATCAATTCCGATCTTTGCGTCCAGCGCAACATGGATCGCTACAAGTGCTCCGCAGAGGAAGCCCGTGATTTTGCTATTGTCGCTTGCACTCAATCGGGTCTTATCGGTAAGTTCAACGGCACCTGGGAGACTTTGGTAAGCCTGCCCAAGATGCTGGAACTGGCGCTCAACAACGGTGTGAATCCATTAACCGGAGTTCAGCACAGCATCAAAACGGGCGACCCGGAAAGCTTGGAGGCCTATGCACAATTGCATGAGGCGGTCTGGCGTCATCTGGAATATCTGACGAAGCTGGGGCGCGAAATCGATATTACCTCCCTTAGCCTTCAGTCGCAGTACTTGCCTTCACCCTTTGCTTCTTGTCTGGTAGATGATTGCATCGAGAAGGGCATGAACCTGATGGAAGGGGGATCAAGGTATTCCTTTGATACCACCCTGCCGGTGGGAACCATCGACTTAGCCAATGCCCTGGCGGCGATGAAGAAGCTGGTGTATGAAGAGAAGAAACTCACCATGAAACAAGTGCTTGACGCTCTGAAGGCCGACTTTGTGGGCTACGACGAAATTCGCAAGATGATGCAGCATGCCCCCAAGTATGGAAATGATGATGACTATGTGGATCAGATAGCCAAGGAATGGTTCGATCTGTTTTATAAGGCTTCAACGGTCCACAAGACGCATGTGAACACTGATGACGGTCGGCCGGAAGCGGTCAGCGTGTCGCTTCATCGTCTGTTTGGAAGCTACTGTGGTGCGCTGCCCTATGGCAGAAAGGCTCTGCAGCCGTTTGCCGATGGTATCACCTCTGCCTATCCTGGGACCGACAAGAACGGACCCACCGCTCTCATCAAATCGGCAGCCAAGGTGGTGGACCCGATGAAGTATGACGGCAATTTACTCAATATGAAATTCCACCCGACGGCAGTGGCGGACAGGCAGGGAATGAGGAAGATGATGATGCTGGTAAAAACCCTAATGGATCTGGGTGGCTATCACGTGCAGTTCAACATAGTGGACGTCGAAACCTTGAGAGAGGCTCAGCAGCATCCTGAAGAGTACAAGAATCTGGTGGTCAGGGTGGCTGGGTATAGTGCTTTCTTTGTGCAACTTGACCCATTGATTCAGGAAGAGATCATCGCTCGAACCGAGTTAAAGGTTTGATGCCGGAATTCGTAGTGTAATTTCCCGGAAGAGGCTGTAAATCGTCAGGGTAATTAGGGAAGTCAGAAGACATAACGTGCTGGACACTTAAGGGCTTGCTCCGGAATGGGCAAAGCGGTTAATTAGCGATTGCAGAAAGGGTAAGCCAGGGTGTAATAGATAACGACACGAGTGATCACAAAACTTCAAGGAGATTAGGATAGTGATACTATCGAAGTTTCAGCTCACAGACAGGGTAGCAATCGTAACCGGAGCGGGAAAGGGCATTGGAAAGGGCATTGCTCTTGGGCTTGCGGAAGCCGGGGCACATGTGGTTGTCGTCGCGCGGACCGTCGAGCATATTGAAGCCACTGCCACCGAAGTTCGTGCCCTGAGCCGAAAAGCCTTGGCATTACCCGCAGATGTCCGCAACGCTGAACAGGTCCAAAATGTGGTGCAAAAGACAATCGCTGAGTTTGGACGAATCGATATTTTGGTGAACAATGTCGGCGGAGGAATGCCGGCTTCCTTCATGGAGATCAGCGAGAATCGGTGGGACGCTGTGCTGAGAGTAAATCTGAAAAGCTGTTTCATATGTACACAGGCCGTACTTAAGACGATGATGGCACAGAAGAGTGGGGCCATCATCAATATTGCATCTGGCGCGGGACTGGTGGGCACGCCGCGTCAAACCGCTTATGGAGCAGCCAAAGCGGCTGTTATCAACTTGACTGGCTCGCTTGCATCGGAGTTGGCCCCTCTCAATATCCGCGTGAATTGCATCGCCTCAGGTCCGATCGCCACCGGGGGGCTAGAGGAGGCCATGCCGGAGACGGCAAAGGCTGAATTAATATCCCACTTGGCGATCAAGCGTTTTGGAACGCCCCAGGATATTGCTGCTGCTGCGATCTTTTTGGCATCTGATGCATCAGAATGGGTTACGGGAAAGACGTTCGAGATCGATGGGGGATACCGCTGCCCGCACATGCAGGTTTGATTTCCGGCTCGTAGCTGCCTCATCAACTTATAGAGATAGTGTTAGGACAACGGGCAGTATGATTATTGTTGTTGAATGCGTGTTACGCGAATCTGCACAAGGAAGGCCTAGCCTGAAAAATGATCGACCTTGGTTCACCATTAATACCATAGAGTTGTATTTGAAAGATTACATGGTAGCGTACCTAGAAAAGTTGTTACCAAAAGTATTATAAAGCTACGAGATTGGCATTATCTACAAATATCGAATATACTGGCAACAATATCGCTGTGAGTTCAGGTTATCATGAATTCAGAAAACATTCTTGACGTAAAAAACATCACCAAAGACTTCGGTGGGTTAAGGGCTG
>JAQTRE010000096.1 GCA_028711995.1 Dehalococcoidia bacterium
AGTGCTCAAACCCTCAAAACCGAGGGCTTAACCTATGAGAATGTCACTTGAACGTCAAAACGTCGGTTTCAAAAACCGTGTCAACTTCTTTCAGGGTATTCTTAACCCCTATTCTTAAACGGCCTCTGCCATGCAATCTGGTGATATCAGTCTCAACAACACCCTGGCGCTTGGTTGCCCCCATTGTATCAGGTAATCGTCCAGCATCTTCAAAATTATTCTACCATGTGACAAAGGCTTGGAAAACGGCCTTGACACCTGCCACCACCGCCTGTATAATGTCCACAAGATATCCAATAGGATATCCTATTGATCAGGATTTCGCAACCTTTGCAGGGGTTCGCCCTTCAGGGATGATGGGGGGCATTCTTCGATTGAATGCCAAAACCGAGGTATATGATTACGGCATAGTGCCGATGAGTGACATGGAGGTAAGAATGGTTGGCATCGCTTCATATGGCGCATATGTGCCTATACTGAGACTCAGCCGGGCGACCATTGCCGGGGCAGTGGGAGGATCGCCCTCGCTCGGCGAGAGGACCGTGGCCAATTTCGATGAAGACAGCATCACCATGGCGGTGGAGGCATCGTTCGACTGTCTCAAGGGGATAAACAAAAAAGAGGTGGACGCTTTATACTTTGCCTCCACCACTCCCCCCTATGCGGAAAAGCAGTGCGCGGCGCTGATCGCGGCAGTACTTGATCTGGATAGCAGCGTGATGGCAGCAGATTTCGTTGGCTCAACCCGGTCTGGAACCATAGCGATGAAGGCGGCGATGGATTCTGTAAAGGCCGGCTCAGCAAGGAAGGTGCTGGTGGTTGCCGCCGATTGCCGCGCTGGCGTTCCCGGATCGGATATCGAAAAATACTCCGGGGATGGTGCGGCCGCAGTGTTGATCGCGGAGGACGGCGCTGTCAGTATCGACACCGGATTTGTGATGACGGATGAGTTCACCTTCAACTGGAGAAAAGCGGATGATGCCTTTGTTCGTGGCTGGGAAGAGCGCTTCATCATGAACGAAGGGACGGCCACGATGAAAAATGCCGCGGCTGGTATTGCAAAGGTCAGTGGTGTGGCAATCAAGGATGTCACCAAGGCTATCATCTATGGTCCGAATTACCGCCAGATGGTGGCAGCGGCTGGTGCTGCGGGAATCAATGCCAAGACCCAGCTTCAGGGTGCGGCCATTCTCGATTCCATCGGCAACACCGGCGCGGCGCAGGTCCTGATGGCGCTGACCACGGTGCTTGAAAAGGCCAAAGCGGGCGAATCGATCCTGATGGTCAACTACGGCGATGGCGCTGATGCTTACCTCCTCAAGGTCAATCAGGCTATAAACCCGGTTCCGGGCCGCAGAGGATTGAGCGGATTCAGTGGCTCCAAGATCATGCTGGGCAATTATCATAATTTCTTACAGCTCTGCAATCTGGTGAAAGGCCCCGATGAGGGAAAGCTGCACAGCTCTCTGACGGCTCTCTGGAGGGAAAGGAAATCGGTCTATGCCTGTTACGGGGTGAAGTGCAAGAAATGCGGCGACACCCAGTATCCGGTGCAGAGGGTCTGCGGCATGTGTATGGCCAAAGATAACTTCGATCTGGTCTGTCTGGCGGAAAAGAAAGGGCGGCTCGTCACCTTCACCAAGGAGATGGGACAGGATGTGGGGTATCCCAAAGTCTGGTCAGTTGTGGAGCTTGAAGGCGGATGTCGCTATTTCACCGTCTTGACGGATGTCGATCCCCATCCCATGACGGCAGAAAGCGTGGACCTGCCCTGTGAGATGACTTTTCGAATGTTCCGGGAGGCGGGCGGTTTCTTTAACTATATTTGGAAGTGCCGACCCCAGAGGATGGCAAAGGAGCAAGATGGAAAGCATTAGAGATAAGACCGCTATCGTGGGCATGGGGTGCTGCAAGTTCGGCGAGAACTGGGACCAGGGCGCCGTTGATATGATTGTGGATGCTGCCTATGAAGCCTATCAAGATGCCGGCATCGAGGCCACGGACGTTCAGGCGGCCTGGGTAGGAACCAATACCTCCGGCAAGGCCGGACAGTGCCTGGCGGCCGCTCTGAAATTCCAGGGGATTCCCATCACCCGCGTGGAGAACTATTGTTGCACCGGAATGGATGCCTTCCGCAATGCCGTATTTTCGGTAGCCTGCGGCATGTATGATACGGTGCTGGTGGTCGGCTATGAGAAACTGAAGGATTTGGGCACCGGCGGATTGGTGGGGCAGGCCGGAGCAGAGATTGCCTTCCGGCCCGCTGTGATGGCTCCGGTCGGAACCCCCGGTTCTTACTTCGGCATGGCCTCTATCAAATACTTCCAGAAATACGGCGCAACCCGCGAACACTTGGCCAAGATCGCGGTAAAGAACCATCACAACGGTTCACTAACGCCCAAAGCCCACTTCCAGAAGGAGATTACCCTGGAGCAGGCGTTGAATGCTCCGATGATTGCTTGGCCTCTGGGGCTTTTCGATTGCTGCGGCGTCACCGATGGTGCGGCGGCGGCAGTTATCACCTCCAAGGCGCTGGCCAAAAAGTATCGGCAGGACCCGGTTTACGTCAAAGGCCTGGGGCTTTCGGTGGACCCAATTCCCCACATGTGGAAACCGGGGCATGATTATCTCCACTGGCCATCCTCCGTTCTGGCCGGAAAAGAAGCTTATAAACACGCAGGCATCACCAATCCCTTTAAGGAATTGAGCGTGGCGGAGCTTCATGACTGCTTCACCATCACTGAGCTTTTGACCTACGAGGATCTCGGTTTCTGCAAGCCCGGCGAGGGCAAGGATTATGTGGATAGCGGCGCTTTCCAGAAGTCCGGGGAATTGCCGGTCAACACCGATGGCGGGCTGAAGGCATTCGGGCATCCGGTAGGTGCTACCGGACTGCGCATGATGTACGAAATCTACAAGCAGATTCAGGGCAAGGCCGGACCGCGCCAGGTGAAAGATGCTCACATGGGGCTCGCTCATAATCTGGGCGGACATCCTTCTGTGGCCAGTGTCACCATCCTGGGCAGATAAAAGCCTCTATGGGCACCTCTCACGCCGGGAGGGCCAGCGTTCTCGAATAAAAAGGGGGTATAACGTGACATCTGTTGATTCTTTCCTGCGGGCTCGCGAAGCTCTACTCTCCAGGCGCGAAAACTACGCGACCGCCTGCAATGAGTTTGCATGGCCTCGCTTAGACCGGTTCAACTGGGCGCTCGATTACTTTGACCTTCATGCCCGCGGCAACGACCGCATCGCTCTGTGGGTGGTAAACGAGGACGGGACCGAATCGAAAGTCTCGTTCTCGGAGATGAGCGAGCGCTCCAATCGGGTGGCTAACTTCCTTCGATCCGAAGGCGTCAAACGCGGCGATCGGGCGTTGGTGATGCTGCCAAACATTGTTCCTCTCTGGGAAGTCACGCTGGCGCTGGCCAAGCTCGGGGCAGTGATCAGTCCGGCAACCATGCTTCTGGCCCAGAGCGACTTACAGGATCGAGTGAGCCGTGGCGTGATGCGCCATGTGATCGCGGATACAACCAGCGCCATGTCATTTGAGAATGTAGAGGGCTCCTATAACCGCATCGTCGTGGGCGGGACGGTTCCGGGATGGACCCCTTATGCTAACGCTGAGGGTGCTTCCGCCACATTCGAGCCGGACGCGCCGACGCAGGCAAATGATCCGTTTCTACTTTATTTCACCTCCGGCACCACCTCGAAACCCAAGATGGTGCTGCACACGCATCAAAGCTATCCGGTGGGGCACCTCTCGACGATGTACTGGATCGGGCTCCGTCCGAATGATATCCATCTGAACATCAGCTCTCCCGGTTGGGCCAAACACGCCTGGAGCTGTCTTTTCGCGCCCTGGAATGCCGGGGCCACGATTTTTCTCTATAACCAGGGGCGATTCAATGCCAGGAAAACCCTCGATGTGCTGGTGCGATGCAAGGTGAGCACACTTTGCGCGCCGCCTACAGTCTGGCGTAACTTGATTCTGGAAGATATGAGATCTTATCCGGTGAGCCTGCGCGAATTGGTCAGCGCGGGGGAACCGCTCAATCCCGAGGTCATTGAACAGGTTCGCTCGGCCTGGGGCCTGACCATCCGCGACGGCTACGGCCAGACCGAGTCTACCTGCATGATCGGCAATTCGCCCGGCCAGCCCGTCAAGATCGGATCAATGGGTCGTCCTATGCCCGGTTATCGGATGGTTCTGCTCGATCTTGAGGACAAGGAAGCCGAAGAAGGCGAAATCAGCGTTAAGCTCCATCCGGCTGCGACCGGACTCATGGCGGGCTACCTCGATAACCCGGAACGCACCGCAGAGTTGCTCGGCGGCGACTATTTCCGGACCTCCGATGTTGCCCGCCGCGATGCTGACGGCTACTACTGGTACATCGGACGCGCCGATGACGTCTTCAAGAGCTCCGATTATCGGATCAGTCCCTTTGAACTGGAGAGCGCGCTTATCGAACACGAGGCAGTGGCAGAAGCGGCAGTGGTTCCCAGCCCCGATCCGATGAAGCTGAGCGTTCCCAAAGCCTATATTGTACTTAAACCCGGAGTGGCGCCCTCCCGCGAGACGGCGCTTTCCATCCTGCGCTTTATTCGCGAGAGGGTGGCTCCTTTCAAGCGCATCCGCCGCATCGAGTTCGCCGAACTGCCCAAGACGATATCGGGAAAGATCCGGCGCGTAGAGTTGCGGAGCATCGAGAAAGAACGCCGAAGCAGAAATGAGCGCGGGCCAGCCGAATTCTGGGAAGAGGATTTCCCCGGACTTAAATAAGCTCAATGGTTGCTCGCGATTGAACTCCCCCTTGTCCCCCTCTTTCGGAAAGATGGGGAAGCGGCAAAGCCGAGGGGGCGTTAGACATTGAGCAGTTCGGTTGTTTCTATTGAGGAAATGACAAAATGACAGAAGAGGGCAAACACAGACTTGAAAATTTGGCCCGGCAGTTTGGCGTCCCTGTGGAATATGTCGAAACGGTTCTTGGGATCAGAGAAGCCAGGACCATGCAGGAAAAGCTCGACTTTTTCCAGAAGGAGCAGCTGGGCATTGAACTGGGCAACCCGCAGGCAGTCAAGCAACAGCACGATAAGGGGAAACTGACGGCACGCGAGAGAGTCGACAAGCTGCTTGATCCCGGCAGCTTTCAGGAATTGGACCTGTTGCGCCGGCCGTATGAATGCGGATATCCCGGCGAGGAAACAGGGAGGGGCGATGGCGTCGTTACCGGCTTCGGGACGATCGATGGCAGGCCGGTTACCGTGTGGTCTCAGGATGCCACGGTGATGGGTGGGACGGTGGGAACGGTTCATGCCCGAAAAATCATCCGGACCATGGAAAACGCCCTTCAGTCCAGGACGCCGATCGTGGGCATCTTCGATTCCGAGGGCATCAGAGCGCATGATGCCATCCAATATCCCGATTTCTACTCCCCCGGAGCGATGGCTTATTTCCAGACGCTTGCTTCCGGCGTGATCCCCAAGATATCTCTGGTGATGGGGCCATGCACCGGTGAGATGGCGCTCATCGCCAATCTGAGCGATTTCGTCTTCATGGTGCGAAATACCAGCTTCATGCATCTGGCATCGCCACCGCCCGGAATCGATGGCCAAACCCTGGGAGATGCCTGGAAGGTTCAGGCCAGGGTCGGGCCCTGCGATGTGCTGGCCGATACTGACGAGGATTGCCTGGCAAAATGTCGCCAGTTGGTTAGCCTGTTGCCCTCCAACAATCTGGAGCTGCCTCCAAGAGTCGATACCGGCGACGACCCGAATCGCAGAGAGGAAGAGCTTCTGGAGATTGTCCCCATCAACACCGCCAAGCCCTTCAGCATGTACAGGCTTATCTCGCTGATAACAGACAAGGGCGACTTCTTTGAGATCAAACGCCATTTCGCCCAGAACCTGATCACTGGTTTTGCACGCTTCGGTGGAAACCCGGTCGGCTTGTTGGCCAGCAACCCTCAATTCAAAGGGGGATGCATGAACATTGACGCGGCCGATAAGATGTCCCGCTTTGTCCGGTTTTGCGATGCTTTCAACATTCCGTTAATCTGGCTGGCCGATTCTCCCGCCTTTCTGCCGGCGATAGAAGAGGAGAGAAGGGGACTGATTCGGCACGGCAGCCGGATGGTGATGGCCAATAGTGAAGCCACGGTGCCCAGAATTACCGTCTCGGTGCGCAAACATTTCGGAGGCGGTCGCCTTTCCTTCCCCGGGCCGTTCCTGGGAAGCGATGTTTCCATCGCCTGGCCGACTGTCGAGCCCGGCCTGATGAGCGCCGAAGGGGCGGTGGGCATCATGTATCGAAAAGAACTCTCCGCCATCGAGGATGAAACCGTCAGAAAAGAGAGGCACAATGAACGCCTGGAAGAGATGCGGTGGTGCCTGGATATGCTGATTCGCGAAAGCAACGAGAAAATCATCGATCCCAGGGACACCCGGCCCTTCCTGATCGAAGCCTTGAAGTGGCTCAGAAACAGGCAGGATGGTTCTCTCACGAGCAAAGAGTTGCCGCCCAGAAAGCACGAGAATTTCAGAATGTGAACCGGGATACCCGCAGGAAATATGGAAGACATGACCGATAAACTCAGGCAGGTAGAGGAGCGCAGACACCATCTTTCGAACGGCGGGCCTCAGGCTGAAATCGATCGGCAGCACAAATCGGGCAAGCTGACGGCACGGGAGAGGATAGACAAGCTCTTCGATAAGGGGACTTTCCGGGAAATCGACCTCTGGATTCGCCCTATCAAAACCGGCTTTGATATCGATGAGAAGGAGCTGCCCGGCGATGGCGCTGTGACCGGCATCGGGGAAATCGATGGCCGTTCGTTCTATGTTTATGCCCATGACTTCACCATTGGCGGGGCAACCTTCGGGGCGAGCACGCATCACAAGATTACCAAGCTGATGGAAATGGCGCTGGAGAACCGAATGCCCTGTATCGGGCTGGTTGACTCTGCCGGAGAGAGAGTTCAGGATTGGATGGGCCATCCGGGATTCCGGCCGATCTTGGGAGGCAAGAAGCCCTTGGGCAATGCTCTGACTCCGTATCGGGTGCCGGGGATACTTTCAGGGGTGGTCCCTCAGATCACGGTGATGCTGGGCCCGATGTACGCCGGGTCGGCGTACTCCCCCACGCTGACCGATTTCATGATCATGCGCAACAAAACAGCCTTCATGTCGGTCGCCTCCCCGACCCTTTTGAAGTCGGTGACCTTTGTGGATGTCACCCAGGAGGAAATCGGAGGAGCGGTGACTCATGCCACGGTTACAGGGACGGCCGATGCCCTTGTGGAAAGCGATGAGGAAGGCATCGCCATGTGCCGGGAATTGGCCAGCTATGTCCCGCTCAATTGCCAAGAAAAACCGCCGGTTCGCGATATTGGCGATGATCCCAATCGCAGGGACGAGGATCTATTGAAGATAGTTCCCGCCGATCTTTCCCGACCCTATGATATGCACGACGTAATTGCCTCTGTTGTGGATAGGGGAAAGTTTCTTGAGTTGCAGAAACTGTTTGCCAAGAGCATGATCATCGGTTTTGCCCGCCTGGATGGACAGGTGGTGGGAATCGTGGCCAACAATCCTGCCGAAAATGGCGGTATTTTGACTCTGGATACCTGCGATAAAGAGGCGCGGTTCATCCGGTGGTGCGATGCTTTCAATGTGCCGCTGATCTTTCTAGTGGACACTCCGGGGTTCGCCCCAAACCTGGAAGAAGAGCAGAAGATGGACGGATTGCTACGAACTGCGCCCAAGCCGGTGTTTGCCATCAGTGAAGCCACGGTTCCCATGGTTCAGGTGAATATTGGCAAGTGCTGCGGAACCGCTCGGCTGGTAATGGGGACGTTGAGGATGGGGCTCGACCTTGCCTATTCCTGGCCCAGCGCTCGCGTTTCCAGGATGGACCCCGCTACGGCGGTGGAAACCATCTATAAGGAAGAAATCTGCTCTTCCCCGGAGCCGGATCGAGTGCGGAAAGAGAAGCTGGCGGACATGCTGGCCAACAAGGTGATTCATCCCTTCCATGCTGCAGAGCAGGCAATGATCAACGACATCATTGACCCCCGGGATACCCGGCCAATCCTGATAAAGGCTCTCAAGACTCTTAAAAAGAAAGAGCCCAGGCCGAGACCCTGGAGAAAGCATAGCCTCGTACCTCAGTAGAGATAGCGAAATACGAGGGGGATCATCACAGCATCTGAATCTTAAGGAACCTCTGATTAAGTGGTGCAGGATACTTCCTGCCGGGGGTCTGGGGGTGTCCCCCAGATTCCCCTTCATCCCCCAAGATTGGGGGATGAAGGGGTTGATCAGAACTTAATCATCCTTCCTTCGGGGTGGGGTTCGACGCTAGATGGTTGCTATCAGACGTGTTGTTACGCTTAGTCACCAAACTTGATACAGGAGGCGGGCATATGGCGAAGCAAGGAAAACTGGGCAGAGGAGTGGCGATTGTGGGCGCAGGCATGTCCAAGTTTGGCGCCTTCAATGACAAGATCAGCCGGGATCTTTTTGTGGAAGCCTTCCAGGATATGAAGGCCTCAGTGGATAAGGGTTTCGACCCCAACGATATCCAGTGCCTGTACGTCAGCGCCTTCTCCCCCGAGCTTTTTGAGATGCAGGCGCATCTTGCCCCCATCATGGCCAATGCAGTAGGCCTCGTCCACAAGCCGGCAACCAGAATAGAAGGGGCTTGCGCTTCTGGGGCACTGGCCATGAGGCAAGGAATGATGGCGATCGCTTCCGGGCTGTGCGATATGGTCCTGATCGGGGGCGTCGAGAAGATGAGCAACCTGGCAACCGAGCAGGTGCAGGATACCCTGGCAGCAGCGGGAGATACCGCCTACGAGGCTCCCACGGGATTCACTTTTCCCGGCCTGTATGCTGCTCTAGCTACCGCTCACATGGCCAGATACGGCACTAAGGTAGAGGATTTCATGCGGATAGCCATCAAAAATCACAACAACGGCGCGCTGAACCCCAAAGGCCAGTTCAACCAGAGCATCAGGCAGATCATGGACGCCCGCAAGAAGAAGTGCGCCGAGAAGGGCCAGTATTGCATCGATTACAAGGTGGAGATGGACTTCCTCAATGATGCTGCTGCCAATCCGGTAGTTGCCTGGCCTCTGAGGCTCTTTGACTGTTCGCCTATCACAGACGGGGCTGCGTGTCTCCTGCTGGTTGCCGAAGAGATCGCCAGGGATTTCACCGATAAACCGATCCACATTATCGGCAGCGGTCAGGCTTCGGATTATCCTCAACACGAACGAGAGGACATGACCACCATCAAAGCAGTCAGGCTGGCTGCACAGGAAGCCTATGAGATGGCGGGAGTCAAACCGGCGGATATTCAGGTCACCGAGGTTCATGACTGCTTCACCTCCGCTGAAATCCTGGCCATGGAAGACCTGGGCTACTTCAAACCCGGAACGGCCGTGAGGGCAGTGGAGGAAGGGGTTACCGCTCGGGATGGAGCCAAGCCCATCAATACCTCCGGAGGGCTCAAATCCAAGGGGCATCCTGTGGGAGCTACGGGGCTGGCGCAGACGATGGAAATCTTCAAGCAACTGAGGGGCGAGGCCGGAGGTCGACAGCTTCCCGGCAAGAACCTGAGGTTGGGCCTGACTCATAGCGTCGGGGCCACTGGGGCCACCTCTGCAATTCACATCTACGAAAGGAGGTAAAGTCCAATGGAGCAAAAAACACTTATTACTTCAACGAATTTCAACGTGTTTCTGGCTCAGAAGAGACTGATGGCCAGCAAGTGCAGAAAATGTGGCGCTCTGTTCTTACCTCCTCGTGCCATATGTCCGACTTGCTGGGAGAGCGAACTGGAATGGGTGGAGTTGAGCGGCAAAGGAAAACTGGCCGCTTTCACCTGCATCTCCATCACCCCTACGTGGATGGCGGCCGCGGGTTATGGTAGGAATAACCCCTATTGCTCTGGGATCATCCAGACAACAGAGGGTCCCAAGATCGCCTGCCGCATCGAGGGGGTCGATGCCAGGGATCCTGAGTCTATCAAGATAGGCACATTGGTTGAGGTGGATATTCGGGAGCGCACTCAAGGAGACAAGAAGATACCCTACCTTGCATTTAAGGTGGCATGAGGTTTCTGGTGGCTGAAAAATGTAGAGGGCTAGACACAAATGGCTGCGGAAGGTGCGCTCATATAATATGTAATTCGTGTGATAGCCAGTATTCATCCTGGGACTGGCTGTAACTTGGGCTATCCTGGGCCCTTTCAAGAGCATGACATGTTTAACTTATGGACGAGGACATCCCGCATCCACTTCAAGTATCGGAGATGGCTGCAATTCGTGACCATAGTACCGCCGCTGGAAAAAGAATGCCACACTCACAAGACCGATCATGACCGGAACCTCCACGAGTGGGCCGATCACTGCTGCAAACGCTTGCCCTGAGTTGATCCCGAACACTGCCACCGCCACAGCGATCGCCAATTCAAAATTGTTACTGGCCGCGGTGAATGCAATCGTTGTAGTCTTGGAATAGTCTGCACCGACACGCTTGCCCATGTAAAATGAGACAAGGAACATGATCACGAAGTAGATCAAGAGGGGTATGGCGATGATCAGGACATCCACCGGGTTCTCGACGATGTAATCGCCCTTGATGGAGAACATCACCACAATGGTGAAGATCAGCGCAATCAAGGTGATGGGGCTGATACGAGGGATGAATTTCTGGCTGTACCAGTCATCACCCTTTTTCTTGCGAAGAAAGTGGCGGGTGAGCATCCCGCCGAAGAATGGTATCCCCAGGTAGATGAATACGCTCTTGGCGATTTCAGCCATAGACACGTCAACTTCTACCCCTTTGACCCCGAAGTGAGGGGGCAGTACCGTTATAAAGACAT
>JAQTRE010000097.1 GCA_028711995.1 Dehalococcoidia bacterium
TGACGGGAATATCGCCGCAGGTTTTCCGAAAGATACAGAGCTCATGGTCCTGCCCGAAGGCAGTTCCGATTGCCTCCTCAAAGATCTGAACTTTAACGCGGCCGATATCCTGACTTAACCATTCATCAAAAATTGTACAGAGAAAGTCACCAAAGGTTTTAGCAGGTACCGTTCGGTCGCTTACGGCGCGCCTGTCAGGCTGAAACTCCACCAGAGGCAGGAAACCCAGATGGCTGGCTCCTATCTGCTTGAAGAACCGGTAAACCTCTGTGGCGTGTCGGACATTCTGGTCATGAACCACGCAGAGGATATCGAAGGGGATTCGGTGCTTTTGCAGCAGCGTATATCCGCGCATCGTCTGTTCGTGCGTGGGCTCTTGCTTCTTGTTGACGCGGTACGAGTCATGTAATTCTTTTGGACCGTCGAGGCTAAGCCCCACTCCAAAACCTTCTGCTGCCAAAAAATGGCACCAGTCCTCATCGAGAAGGGTGCCATTGGTCTGAATTCCGTTGCTGATTTGCCTGCCGACAGGCTGATGCCTGCGCTGAAGCGCCACAATCTTCCGAAAATAGTCCACCCCTAAAACGGTCGGTTCTCCTCCGTGCCAGGAAAAACGAACGACAGGAGCTTCAGAGATATGGATATGCTGTTCAATATACTGCTCAAGGACGTCGTCAGGCATACGAAAGGGCTTATCTTTTCCATAGAGGTTTTCCTTCTTCAGATAATAACAGTAACGGCACTGGAGGTTACAGACGGAGCCGGCAGGTTTGGCAAAAACCTGAAATTCACGGGACGCTTTAGCCATGAGGAACCAACCTTACATATCCAGTTAAAAAAGCAATCAGGTGTGGCGCAAAAAAGTAGCATTTTATGAAGTAGTATAAGTAAATTGAGTTTCCCCGTCAAGGATCGCAGGGCGGATCAGGTCTTGTCTGCCCTGTAAAAAAGCTCACCGCCATTGGTGACCACATTCCGAACGGGTATAGTTTATTAAATGCCGTGCGTCATGTGCGATAATTGCCCCCCCCATGAATCGACCGGCAGCCTGCCCCCGGCTTTAGCCCAATAAGCCCTGTTTTTCATTCGCATTTCTCTGTAAATTGTGATAACGAGGCCGCTATATGTAAACCGGTGATTGCAACACATAGGTCTATAACCATGCGTGAGGGTACCATGGACTGAATACTGAAACCCCGTATCTCCAGAAGAGAGCGGGGTTTTGTGTTATTAAGGTTAGGATAAACTCGTTTAAAGGGGGAAATTATGAAATTGAGCAACCGGCGCAAAGTCGTATTAGCACTTACGGTAATAATTTGTATTGGTTTTGGACTTGCCTGCTCCCAAAACAAAACTTGGGTCAAGCCGGGAGCATCTCAACAGGCCCTTGACATGGACAGGAATGCCTGCACGCGAGAGGTACGAGAAGCATCCTATGCAGCCAAAGTTTCAGATCGGCATGTCGGATACTCTGAGAGAAGTAAAATGGAACTGTTCACCGCCTGCATGAATGCAAGAGGTTGGTATCTGAAAGAGCAATAGGATTGCAAGTGTGAGAGTTGCATGGATTGATTGCCGAAACCCCATTATCTCCAGAAGAGCGGGGTTTTGCGTTTCTATGAGAATTGGTTATGAAAAAATGTCCCTACTGTGCCGAAGACATCCAAGATGCCGCAATAAAATGCAGATATTGTGGTGAATGGACAAACACAGATAAATTGACCACCGACCTGAAAATGATTGCAGATAAAATATCTGCACCTCAATCTGAAATTGAGAAAAAACCATTCAGACTATCAATGAAAAATCATATTGAAGAATATGAAAAACAGCTCATTCAAGAAGTTTTATGTGCATGCGATAGCAATGTAACGAATACTGCTAAAAAACTTGGTTTAAGTAGAAAAGGATTACAACTGAAAATGCTGAAATATAATCTTCGTGAAAAGAAATAATACACCATCACCATAACTGGTTTTTTTTGGAGAAATTATGGCCGTCGGAAACAACCATCAGATTGAAAAGCGCCTCTGGGATGCCGCCGACCAGATGCGGGCAAACTCCAAGCTCAAGTCCTCGGAATACTCCATCCCCGTTTTGGGGCTCATCTTTCTGAGATATGCCGACCAGAAGTTCACCGTTGCCCGGAAGGAACTGGAGGGCAAGGGAACAGGCCGCCGGGAGGTCGGCAAGGCGGACTATCAGGCCAGGCACGTGCTCTACCTTCCCGAAGCCGCCCGCTTCCAGACCCTCCTGCAGATGCCCGAAGGGGCCAACATCGGGCAGGCCATCAACGACGCCATGCGGGCCGTCGAGGCGCAAAATCCCGACCTCAAGGACGTGCTTCCCAAGACCTACAACCGGCTGGACAACGCCATTCTGGTGGAGCTGCTGAAGATCATGGCCTCCATCGGCATGGACATCGAGGGGGACGCCTTCGGGAAGATTTACGAGTATTTCCTCGGCAAGTTCGCCATGGCGGAAGGCCAGAAGGGCGGCGAGTTCTTCACGCCCACGGCCATCGTCAAACTGATCGTGGAGATTCTGGAGCCATATCATGGCCGCATCTTTGACCCGGCCTGCGGATCGGGCGGCATGTTCGTCCAGAGCGCCCGCTTCGTGGAGAATCACCGGAAGAACCCCTCGGCGGAAATCAGCGTCTATGGTCAGGAGCGGGTGTCGGAAACGGTGAAGCTCAACAAGATGAACCTCGCCGTCCATGGCCTCGCCGGGGACATCCGGCAGGGCAACACCTACTATGAAGACCTGCACACCAGCCCGGGGAAGTTTGACTTCGTCCTCGCCAATCCGCCCTTCAACGTCAACAAGGTGGACAAGGACCGCCTCAAGGACGATCCCCGTTTCCCCTTCGGCCTCCCCCGGACGGACAACGGCAATTACCTCTGGATACAGATATTCTACAGCGCCCTGAGCGCAAAGGGCCGGGCCGGGTTCGTCATGGCGAACTCTGCGGCGGACGCCCGGTCCTCGGAGCTGGAGATTCGCAGGCAGCTCATTCAGGACAAAGCGGTGGACGTCATGGTGGCCGTGGGGCCTAACATGTTCTACACCGTGACGCTGCCCTGCACGCTGTGGTTTTTTGACCGGGGCAAGAAGGGAACGGACAGGCAGGACAAGGTGCTGTTTCTGGATGCTCGCCACATCTACAACCAGATTGACCGTGCCCATCGGGAGTTCACGCCCCAGCAGATTGAGTTCCTCGCCAATATCGTCCGGCTCTACCGGGGAGAAAAGCCGGAGAACCGACATGACAGCGCCGGCATGATGGCCGAGAAATTCCCGAAAAACAGATACACCGATGTCCCCGGCCTGTGTAAAGTTGCCACCATCAATGAGATAGAGGCGCAGGGAGGGAGCCTGAATCCGGGGCGATATGTGGGCGTGGCGGAGGGTGCGGCGGATGACTTTGACTTCAAGGAGCGCTTGCAGGAGTTGAATGAGGAACTGGAAGTCCTAAACCTTGAGGCAAGGGAACTGGAAGAGCGAATTGCGGAGAATGTGGTGAAGTTGCTGGAGGGGGCGTGATAAGGGACACCTTTAACAATTCGGTATTCGGTAATTTTGTAAAGCTTCAAAGAGGGTTTGACCTCCCAAAGCAGGACAGGGAAACTGGTGTCTTTCCCGTTGTTGCTTCAACTTCTGTTCAAGACTATCACGCTGAATACAAAGTAAAGCCGCCCGGTGTTGTTACTGGAAGAAGTGGGTCTCTTGGTACGGTACAGTACCTTCAGGTACCATTTTGGCCGCTAAACACTACGCTTTGGGTTAAAGATTTCAAAGGCAATGACCCCAAGTTTGTTTTCTATTTTCTCCAGACTCTCGGCCTGGAACGCTACAACTCTGGAGCAGGCGTCCCAACATTAAATCGTAACCATCTGGCCACGATTGATGTTGCTATCCCACCCCTCCCCACCCAGCGCAAAATCGCTGCCATCCTCTCCGCCTACGACGACCTGATTGAGAACAATCTCCGCCGCATCAAGATACTGGAAGAGATGGCGCAGAACCTCTACCGGGAGTGGTTTGTCAATTTCCGCTTCCCCGGCCACGAGAAGGTCAGGATGGTAGATTCACCCCTGGGGAAGATACCGGCGGGGTGGGAGGTGAGACGTCTGGATGAGTTATGTTCTACCGTGCTTGACGGTGACTGGATTGAAACAAAAGATCAAGGGGGTGAGGATTATCGGCTTCTCCAAATATCAAATATCGGGTTGGGTGACTTCGTTGAGACTGGCAAGTTTCGGTATGTGACACAAGAAACTTTTGACCAACTCCGTTGTACTGAAATTCGACCCGATGACTTTCTAATTGCACGGATGCCGACCCCAGTTGGCCGTGGTTGGTTGGCTCGTAAGATGCCATGGCGAATGATAACCGCTGTTGATGTAGCTATTGCCAGACCTGACACCAGTTGTATTAGTCCAGTTTTCCTGCTCTACTTCTGGAATCAGCCGTCTAACTTGGCCGCAATAGAGAAGCAAAGCTCGGGAACCACACGATTACGTATTACCAGACGTGAATTGTCCGCTATGCTGATTCCCACACCTAACCTTGCTTTACAGGACCAGTTCTCCGCTAAGGTTAAGCCTATGTTGATTATTAGTAACATCCTACGTGATAAAAACACCATCCTCCGCCGCACCCGTGATCTCCTCCTCCCCAAGCTCATCTCCGGTGAGGTGGACGTATCGGAGCTGGATATCAATATTCTCCAGGAGAACAATGCATGAAAGCTACCGAAGCCAAGTTTTTGGACTTTATCAAAAAGTCGCCACAGTTTGTCATTCCCATCTATCAACGCACTTATTCATGGACGGAGCGGGAGTGTCGGCAACTCTGGGTCGATATTTTGCGCACAGGCAGCGACGATAAAATTTCGGCCCATTTTGTGGGCTCAATCGTTTATATTGAAAAGGGGCTGTATCATGTAACGAGTCAGTCACCCCTGTTGGTTATCGACGGCCAGCAACGTCTGACCACCATGGCGCTGTTGATTGCAGCAGTAGCCAAGGCGCTGGAGAATCTTCCCGAGGAAGGCCGGGAGCCAGTGGACGGCTTTTCACCACGCAAACTGCGCAATTACTATCTCATCAACCCGGAAGAAGAAGGCGCGAGGCATTACAAACTTATCCTCTCCCAGACCGACCGCGACTCGCTCATTGCTGTTGTCGCAGGAAAAGAGCGCCCCAAAGACTATTCCCGGCGCGTTGCGGAGAACCATGAGCTTTTCGAAGCTTGGATTGACGGCTGTAAAGGTGACTTGACCGCTCTATGCAAAGGCATCGCCAAGCTGGTGGTGGTGGACATCTCGTTGAGCCGGGATCAGGACAATCCTCAGTTAATCTTTGAAAGCATGAACTCCACCGGGCGAGAGCTGACCCAGGCTGACTTAATTCGCAACTTTATTCTGATGGGGTTGATACCGGAACTGCAAGCCCGTCTTTATGAGAACTACTGGCGACCAATGGAATTAGAATTTGGGCAAGAGGCATATGGCACTCACTTCGACAGCTTCATGCGCCATTATTTAACGGTTAAGACCGGTGATATTCCAAGATTAGACGCAGTATACGACGCCTTCAAGGCTCATGCCCGTTCCCCAAAAGTGGCTGAGGCAGGCGTGGAAGCATTAGTGTCTGACATTCGAGCATTTTCACGCTATTTCTGCGCCATGGCGCTGGGGGCCGAACCCGATCCTGACTTGAAAATCGCCTTCCATGATCTACGGGAACTGAAAGTAGACGTGGCCTATCCCTTCCTTTTAGAGCTTTATCACGATTATTTTTGTGGCATTTTGTCAAAGCAAGATTTTTTGGCTGCAATTCGGTTAATCGAGGCGTATGTATTCCGCAGGGCTATCTGTAACATCCCCACCAACTCGCTTAACAAGACCTTTGCGACCTTCACGAAGGTTCTGAAAAAAGATCGCTATCTGGAAAGTATCCAGGCCCATCTTCTTCTGTTGCCTTCCTATCGGCGCATCCCGAATGACGAGGAGTTCAAGCGGGAGTTACAGGTGCGTGATCTTTATAACTTCCGCAGTCGAAGTTACTGGTTGAGGCGGCTGGAAAACCACGGGCGCAAGGAGCGCGCGGATGTGGCCGAATATACCATCGAACATATACTGCCTCAGAACGAAAACCTGTCAACGGCGTGGAAGGAAGCCCTGGGAGCTGAGTGGGCGCGTATCCGTGAAACCTGGCTTCATACCCTCGGCAATCTAACTCTAACCGGTTATAATTCAGAATACAGCGACCGGCCTTTTGTCGAGAAGCGCAACATGGAAGGTGGTTTTAAGGAAAGCCCCCTTAAACTGAATCAAGGGCTTGGTCAACTGGAACAGTGGAACGAAGAAACTATTAAGGCCCGAGCTCAAAGCTTAAGTGAGGCTGCGGTAAAGGTCTGGCAAGCACCTCAACTAAAAGCAGACATTCTGGAAGCCTATCGCTCTAAGTCCACCAAACCTTCCATTTACACAATAGAAGATCACCCATATCTCTCCTATGGAAGTGAAATGTATGGTAAAAACGTAAAAGAACTTTTTGAGGCATTACGCAAAGAAATAATGAAACTGGACCCTTGTGTTATCGAAGAATTTCTCAAGCTGTATGTTGCCTACAAGGCCGAGACCAACTTTGTCGATGTGATCCCGCAGGCCAAGAGACTGCTTCTTACGCTGAATATGCCGTTTGCTGATGTTAACGACCCGCGGGGGCTGTGCAAAAACGTTGCTGGCCTTGGTCGATGGGGTAATGGTGATGTAGAAATAAGTTTTGCCTCATTGGATGACCTGCCATATATTATGGGGCTTATCCGCCAGTCCTTCGAGCGGCAAATGGGTAATGGTGTTGAGCAATGACCCCTGCCGGCTACAGCGAAAATAGCCTTATTGAACAGCCCGCCATCGAACTGCTGAAGGCCCTTGGCTGGAAGCACATCAACGCCCTGCATGAAACCCTCGGCCCTTTCGGTACCCTTGGCCGGGACACACAGTCCGACGTCGTTCTGCGATCCCGTCTTTTGCTGGCCTTCAACCGCCTGAACCCCGGCCTTCCCCCGGAGGCTTTTGCGCTTGCCTTGGAGGAACTTTCCCGGGATCGCTCCCGCATGAGCATGGCCGCCGCCAATCGGGAGGTATATCAGCTCCTGCGTAATGGGGTAAAAGTCCGGATTCCCGATCCGGAGGGGGACGGGGAGACGGTGGAGACCGTGCGCCTGATTGACTGGGACGATTACGGCAACAACGACTTCCTGCTGGTGTCCCAGTTCTGGGTCGTGGGGGAGATGTACAAGCGGCGGGCCGATCTGGTGGGATTTGTCAACGGCATCCCGCTGCTGTTTGTGGAACTCAAGGCGTCCCACAAAAAGATAGAGACGGCCTTCACCAACAATCTGACGGACTATAAAAACACCATCCCGCACCTGTTCTGGTTCAACGCCTTCATCATCCTGTCCAACGGCAGCGAGGCCAAGATCGGCAGCATCACCTCCGACTGGGGGCACTTCAACGACTGGAAGAAGATCAACAGCGAGGGGGAGGAAGGGATCATCTCGCTGGACACCGCCCTGAAGGGCACCTGCGACCCGCAGCGTTTTCTTGACATCGTGGAGAACTTCATTCTGTTCATGGAAGTGCGGGGCGGCCTTGTGAAGGTGGTCTCCAAGAACCATCAGTATCTGGGCGTGGGCAACGCCATGGACGCCCTGCGGGAGATCAAGCAGCGCCAGGGGCGCCTGGGCGTGTTCTGGCATACGCAGGGCAGCGGGAAGTCCATCTCCATGATCTTCTTCTCGCAGAAGGTGCTCCGGAAGGCGCCCGGCAACTGGACGTTTGTCCTCGTCACGGACCGGCAGGAGCTGGACGATCAGATATACGGGACCTTTGAGAGCGCCGGGGCCATCACGGAAGGGCGCTGCCAGGCCGACAGCTCCAGGGATTTGCGCCGTCTGCTCACGGAGGATCACCGGTATGTGTTCACGCTGATCCACAAGTTCCGCACGGAGGACGGCGCCCCGCACCCCGTGCTATCGGACCGGGACGACATCATCGTCATCACCGACGAAGCCCACCGCAGCCAGTACGACACGCTGGCTCTGAACATGAGAAACGCCCTGCCCAATGCCTCTTTCTTGGCCTTCACGGGCACGCCGCTGATTATCGGGGAGGAAAAGACCCGGGAGGTCTTCGGCGACTACATCTCCATCTACAACTTCAAACAGTCCGTGGACGACGGCGCCACGGTGCCCCTCTACTATGAAAACCGCATCCCGGAACTGCAACTGAAGGACGAGCGGGCCTTCAAGGACGGCATGGACCGGATTCTGGAGGAGGCCGAGCTGGACGAGGATCAGGAGAAGAAGCTGGAACGGGAGTTTTCCCGGGAATATCACCTGATCACCCGGGATGACCGGCTGGAGAAGATCGCCGGTGACATCGTGCAGCACTTCATCGGCCGGGGCCAGCGGGGCAAGGGCATGGTCGTCTGCATTGACAAGGCCACAGCCGTCAAGATGTACGACAAGGTGAAGAAGCACTGGGCGGCGGAGCTGGAGCGCCTGAAGGGCAAGGTAAACCGCCTTGTGGGGGTGGAGCAAAAGGAGCTCACAGACAAAATCGCCTACATGACAGAGACGGACATGGCCGTCGTGGTGTCCTCCTCCCAGAACGAGGCGGCGGAAATGCTCAAGAAGGGCGCGGACATCGTGCCGCACCGCCTGCGCATGGTCAAGGAGGATTTGGACACGAAGTTCAAGGACCCGGATGACCCGTTCCGGCTGGTGTTTGTCTGCGCCATGTGGATGACGGGCTTTGATGTGCCGTCCTGCAATGTCATCTATCTGGACAAGCCCATGCGCAACCACACGCTCATGCAGACCATCGCCCGGGCCAACCGGGTCTTTCGGGACAAGGTCAACGGTTTGATTGTGGATTACGTGGGCGTGTTTCGCAATCTGCGCAGCGCCCTGGCCATCTACGGCTCCGCGTCCGGCGGCGGGGTGGGGTCCGGCGAGGAACCGGTACAGGCCAAGGCGGAGCTGGTCGCCATGCTGAAGAGCGTCATTGACCAGACTATGCAGTTTCTGAAGGAGGTGGGCGTTGCGGCTGACGCCATCATCGCTGCAGACGCTTTTATGCGCGTAAAGCTGCTGGATGAGGCCGTGGAGGCTGTGCTGGTCAACGACGAGACGAAAAAGCGCTTTATGAACCTTTCCAATACGGTCAACCGCATCTACAAGGCCATCCTGCCCGATCCCAAAGCCAACGAGTTCGTCCCACCCTGCTCGCTGTTTCGGGCCATTCAGTGGAAGATTGAAGCGCTCCAGCCGGAAGTGGATGTGTCCGGCGTCATGGAAAAGGTGGAGACGCTTCTGGACAGCAGCATCACGGCCCGGGGCTATGTGATCCGGGAGGCGATGGACATCCACGGGCGCAAAAAGATCATCAATCTGGCCCAGGTTGATTTTGAGGCGCTGAAAAAGCGGTTCTCCAGGGAACGCAAGCGTGTGGAGGTGGAAAAGCTCCGGGGGATCATCAATTCGGCATTGGAGCGGATGGTGCGCCTGAACAAGACCCGGGCGGACTATCTGGAGAAGTTCCAGCGCATGATTGATGAATACAATGCCGGGGCGGCCAATGTGGAGGAGTTCTTTGACAGGCTGCTGAAGTTTGTCAACGAGCTGCGGGAGGAGGAGAAGCGGTGCGTATCCGAGGGGCTGACTGAGGAGGAACTGGCCATCTTTGACCTCATCACGAAACCGGACATGACGCTCACGAAGCAGGAAGAGGCGCAGGTCAAGAAGATCGCCCGGGAGCTGCTGGAAATTCTGAAGCGGGAAAAGCTGGTGCTGGACTGGCGCAAGACACAGGCACGGCGGGCAGCGGTGCGGGTGGTGATCCAGGACAAACTGGACGAGCTGCCCCCGCTGTTTATCAAGGACATCTACAACCGGAAATGCGACGCCGTCTATCAGCACCTGTATGAGAATTACTACGGCGAGGGCCGAAGTGTGTATTCGGCGATATGATGAAGCCGGCTAATGATGCAAACGCTTCTCAGAACAGGGCATGCGCGAGCTGATCTGGGCCGGGCAGATTCCGGTAGTAAGGCATCCCGGCGGCAGGAAGATTTTTGTGGATATTCTTCGGTCTGCGGTTGGGATGCAATCTGCAGACATCATCTTGAATTGGATTGAGATTAATCCCATTCTATCTTCATGCAACCCAAAAGATTAATACCCCATCTCCGTAATGATCTTATTGGTCACACTATCCAAAAAAGCCATCTGCGCCCGCAGTAAATCGTAAGAATTGCCCAATACATTTGTGAAGATCACATAGGCAATATCCTGTTCCGGTTTGTAATACATATTCGTCAAATAGCCTTCATGGGCGCCGTTATGCCCGTAACCTCTCGATGGTTTGTAGTCAATGCCAAGGCCGTATTTAGAGGTTGATCCCGGTTTTTCCGGCAAACCGGCCATCATCATTTGGACCGTATCCATTGTCAAAACGGTCTTGCCGGTAAATAATCTCTTTGCCCATAATGCAAGTTCATGCGGTGTTGATATGATATTGCCGTTCGCTACAAATGGCGACATGTTTGAAAGCGTTTTATCTGTAAGGGTATCGTTTTCCCATG
>JAQTRE010000098.1 GCA_028711995.1 Dehalococcoidia bacterium
AGGTCTTGAAGTAACCTTCACTGTTTTCTCTTCTTGGGCATCACTGCATGCAGGACTATTGCCAGGTTGAAGGGAGCCTCATTTCCTGCAATTGCATCCTGTATCCCCCAACTCTTTGGGGGAAGAGTAGATAATTTGGGGGACACCCCCAAACTCCCGGAAGGAGGAATCCTTCACCTCGCATCACCCGAATCGGCCGGTAATGTAGTCTTCCGTGCGTTTGTCTTTGGGATTAGTGAACAACTGCTCGGTGGGGCCGTATTCCACCAGCGCCCCGGCCCGATCCTCTTCCATCATCATGAAGGCGGTCATATTGGATACACGGGCCGCCTGCTGCATGTTGTGAGTGACAATGACGATGGTATACCGCCGGGCCAGTTGCTGCATCAGATCCTCGATTTTCAGGGTGGCGATCGGATCGAGGGCGCTACACGGTTCGTCCATCAAGATCACCTCGGGTTCTACTGCCAACACTCGGGCAATGCACAATCGCTGCTGCTGACCCCCGGAAAGGGCCAGCCCCGATTGATCCAGTTTGTCCTTGACTTCATCCCACAGCGCGGCCTGGCGCAGGCTGTTCTCCACAATGCTAGACAATAGCGCTTTGTAAGTCCGGCCGTGACGGCGCGGTCCGAATGCCACGTTGTCGAATACCGACATGGGAAAGGGATTGGGTTTTTGGAAAACCATGCCCACCCTTTTGCGCAGCTCCACCACGTCGATGTTGTTTTCGTATATGGAAACATCCTCCAGCTCCACTTTCCCTTCCACCCGGGCATCGCGGACAAGATCGTTCATGCGATTGAAAAGGCGCAGCAGAGAAGACTTGCCACACCCCGAAGGGCCGATGATGGCTGTAATGGAAGACTCGGAAATACCTATGTTTATGTTTCGCAAGGCCTGGAAACGTCCATAGTACAAGTTTGCTTCCTTGGTCCGCAACTTGATCTTCGAGGGAGATGTGTCGTCGGCAATTGTGCGGCGTGGACTCAAGTCTATGTTCAAAGACTTCTCAATCATCGCTCTCTCCCGCGCCGGACTCTCCAACGGATATAGATCGCGGCGCTGTTGAAAAATAAAACCACCATGAGGAGTACCAGGGCTATGCCCCACATGGTTTTCTGAGGCATGTCCGGCACCTGGGTGGAGGTGACGTAGAGATGATAGGGCAGGGCGGAGAACTGATCCATCGGCGAACGCGGCAGCCATGTCTGGAAGAAGGTGGCGCCCACCATGAGAATCGGAGCCGTTTCACCGGCGGCGCGGGACAGGGACAGCAACATCCCGGTGATGATTCCCGGCAAAGCCTGAGGTACGACCACCTCTCTGATTGTTTGCAGCTTGGTAACTCCCAGAGCCAGGCTGGCCTCGCGATAGTCTTTCGGCACGGCGATCAGCGCTTCCCGGGAAGAAGTGATCACCATTGCCAGAGCCTGGCAGGCCAGAGTGAGGCTGGCCGCCAGTAGCGAGGTGCCAAAACTCAGGCCCAGGGCAAAAATCCCCAGGCCGAAAAGCCCGAAGACGATAGAGGGGACCCCGGCCAGATTGGCAATGCTCAGATTGATCACCCGGGTGAGCCAGTTCTGCGGAGCGTATTCCGAGAGATAAATGGCGGCCATGACTCCTACCGGCAGGGCAAAAATGAGGGTGCCCAGCATCAGAAACAGCGTTCCCAGTATGGCCGGCCAGATGCCGCCTTCGAGGCCGCTCTTGCGGGGCATTTCACTCAGGAAATGCCAGCTGATCATCCCTGATCCGCTGATGACGATATGCAGGATGATGTATCCCGCTACGGCAAGCACCAAGAGCGTGCTCAGGGCAAGCAGGGCAAAGGCCAACCGCTCCTGAAGAAGGCGGGAAGAACCGGATAACAGTTTGCGAATAGCCGTCATCGGGAGAATTTCCTCCGCTGTCTTTCCAGCACCAGGTCGGCGATCAGGTTGATCATGAACGTCAGAATGAAAAGCACCATCCCTATGGCAAAGAGGGCGTGATACTGCAACCCGCCCTGGACGGAATTGTTGATCTCGGCAGCGATGGTGGCGGTCATCGGTCGCATAGGTTCCAGGGGAGACCCTGGAACGGAAAGTGCCCCTCCGGCCACCATGAGCACCGTCATCGTCTCGCCGATCGCCCGGCCGATCCCAAGCATGACAGCGGCGCTGATTCCGGAAAGAGCCGAAGGGATGATGACATGCCGGATGGTCTGCCATCTGGTGGACCCGAGGGCGTAAGAGGCCTTGCGGTATTCATCGGGGACTGCTGCCATCGCGTCCTCCGAGATGCTGATAATCAGGGGCAAGCTCATTACTGCCAACATAATTCCGGCCGTGACCCCTACAAGTCCAGTATTCAGGTTGAGAAAATCCTTGATGAAAGGCGCCAGCACCATCAGCCCGATAAAGCCGATGACCACCGAAGGAATGCCGGCCAGCAGTTCGATGACCGGTTTGGCTATTTCGCGGAGCCATTGAGGGGCCACTTCGGAGAGATAGGCAGCGCAGGCTATGCCTATGGGCACTGCCACAGCCGCGGCGATCAAGGTCACCCACAGCGTGGATACCAGCGACGGCATCAGCCCGAAGGTGGGCGGGTCCGACACCGGATACCACTTTGTGCCGGTGATGAACTTCCAGGGGTTGACGTCGGCGAAGAAGGGGAGGCCTTCCTTGAGCAGGAAAGCAAAAATGCCGACGAGGATAGCCACCGCTAGCAATCCGTTGAAGGCGATGAACCACTCAACGAGCCGCTCGCCGGGCCGGTGGCGGCGCCTGAGGCCGGCAGCCAGGGGCGTAACCCCGGCGCCAGCCTCGATCTTCTCTTGTGATCGGCGAAAAGAAGGTTTCATCGAATCAGTTTATGGTCACAAAGTCCAGTTCAGATACGATCTTCTGCCCCTCGGCTCCCATCGCCCAGTCTACAAATGCCTTGGTCGCCCCCTGAGGCTGGCCGTTGGTGTAGAAGAAGAGTGGACGGGCCACGGGATAGCTGCCGTCCTTGACAGTCTGAACGCTGGCGGAAACGGCAACATCGGTCTCTATCTTCTTGATAGCGAGCCCTTTCACTTTGTCGGTGACGTACCCCAGGCCAACATAGAAGATGGCATTGGAGTTGCTGGAGACCTCTTCGATGCCGGTCTTGGAGGAGGCCATCATCAGCACCTTGGAACCGTACTCCAGCTTCTTATCGGCGGTGGGCATTCCGGCCATCTGAACCACGTGCTCTTTGAAGAACACATGAGTTCCGGAGTTGGTGTCCCTGGAGAGGACCAGAATGGAGGCATCCTTGCCACCCACGTCCTTCCAGTTGGTGATCTTGCCGGTGTAGATATCGGAGAGCTGTTGGAAGTTCAGCTCGTTGACCGCATTGGACGGGTTGACCACCACTGAGAGGCCATCCAGCGCCACGATGAATTCCACCGGATTGACGCCGTTCTTCTGGGCATTGGCGGTTTCCTGGGCAGTCATCGAGCGGGAGGCCTGGCAGATATCGGTGGTCTTGTTGATCAGGGCAGCGATGCCGGTGCCGGAGCCGCCCCCGGTGACGGAGATGGAGACTTTGGAATGCTCATCCATGAAGCCCTCAGCCCAGCGGGCTCCCAGGTTGACCATGGTGTCGGAACCTTTGATATTGATGTTGCCGGACACCGTAGATTGAGTCCCCGTGGACGTTGATGTTTTGTTGTCATCACTGCTGCTGCAGGCCACCAGAAGCGTTGCCATGACGGTGATCAGTATCACACCCGCTAACACAGCCAAATAGTGTCTTTTGTGCATATAATCTCCTATATTCCTTTTTTGCTTAAGAAATAACCGCGCGGTTCTCTTCTGTTTGATTGATTTCACTGACCAGTTGCTCGACCCTGGCCTTGATCTGATCCCTTATCTGACGGACCTTCTCCAGCGGTTGCCCGGAGGGGTCTTCTAGTCCCCAATCTTCGGCAGGGACGAAAGAGGCCGGACAAGTGTCCTCGACGCCACACCCCATGGTCACCACCCGGTCTGCATGGTCGAAAAACCCCGGAGTCAATATCTTAGGCTTTTGGCCTCTCATATGGATTCCCACCTCTGCCATAGCTTCTCTCACCGTGGGATCGATATCAGATGCCGGTTGGGTACCGGCGGAGACGGCGAAGGCTTTTCCTTTAGCCATCCGGTTGAAGAAGGCTTCCCCCATTTGACTTCTCCCGGAGTTGCGAACGCAGATAAATAAGACCCTTTTCATCCAACTTCAGGGTAACACGCGGAGTTTAACGGAGGTTTAAGGAATTGTTAAGGGAATGTTAAATTTTGGGGAGGAATATAGGCGATTTGCGGATTAATGTCAGTACTTGCTTACAAAAAAGAAGAGCGTTGCATTGTGAGTTCATGGTTCGACAGGCTCACCACGAACGGAACACTTCTCCCCGTTCGCCCTGAGCCCTTCGGCTTGACTCAGGACAGGCTTGGCGAAGGGGCGAGAAAAAGGAGAAAGCGGCTTTGCCGCAGGGGGCGTTAGAGATGGCTTGCCTGGGGTAAACGGAAGCTGAAAATTGAACCCTTGCCTTCTGCGCTCTGAGCCCAGATCTCGCCGCCGTGGGCCTGGATGATGTGCTTGGCGATGGCCAGGCCGAGGCCGGTGCCGCCGCCGCTTCTGGCCTTATCCACCTTGTAGAAACGCTCAAAGATACGGGGCAGGTCCTGGGTGGAAATACCCGCTCCGGTATCGGACACCGAGACCATGATATCATTGCCTTCGGACCGGGCAGAGATATCGATCCTGCCGCCAGGGGGAGTGAATTTAATGGCATTGTGGAGCAGGTTGATCAGCACCTGCTCTATTCTATCCCTGTCTCCCAACGCCTGAGGCAAATTAGGGGCTATGTCAGCACTCAGGGTGAGTCCCGCCCGAACCGCCGGGGTTTCCATCCTTGCCGCCGCACTTCTGGTCACTTCGGCGATATCGAAAGGCCTCTTTTGAATCTGCATCTGGCCGCTCTCGATCCGTGATAACTCTCCCAGTTCTTGCACCATCTGAGCCAGCCGATCCACCTCGGTGTTCATCCTGGCCAGAAAATCTTTGGCCACGGCAGGATCATCGATTGCCCCGTCCTGCAGGGTTTCATTGAGGGCCTTGAGGGAGGCAATCGGCGTGCGCAGTTCGTGAGAGACATTGGCCACAAAATCGCGGCGCACTGCCTCCAGACGCCGGATTTCGGTGAGGTCATGGAGCAACAGGAGACAGCCGCCTTTATCCGGAAGCGGAGTGGCAATCGCTCCAATGAACTGCTTCCTCTGAGAGATTTCCACCATGCCGGTCTGCTGCTTCCCGGATTTGAGGCAGCGCTGGAGGAGATCGTTCAACTCATAGTCGCGGACCGCCTCGATGAAAGAGCGCCCCAGGACTCCTTCTTCCGTTATCCGGAGCATCTCCTGAGCAGCCTGGTTGATAATGGATATCCGGCTTTCACAGTTTACGAGGAAAATGCCGTCCCCCATGTTCGAAAGGATCAGCGCCATTCGGTCTCTCTCGGCGGTTAGAAGGCCGACCATTTCCTTGATTCGAGCCGCCATGTGGTTGAATGCCTTGGCCAACTCACCGACCTCATCGCTTGAGGTGATGGGAAGTTCCTGTTCGAATTCACCCTCGGCCATCTTGCCCGCCATGTGGGTCAGCTTTTTCACCGGATCGATGGTTATTTTCGATAGTTGCAATGCCAGCAGGATGCTCGCAACGGCGGCGATCAGGCTGCCCCAGATAATCGTCCGGTTGATGTGATCCAAGGATCTGTCGATTTCATTTAGTGGCAACGCCACCCGGGCAACTCCCACAGTCTCTCCGTTGATTATCACCGGTACAGCCACGTACATCATGTCGTAGCCCAGGGTTGTGCTGTGGCGAATGCTGCTCCCTTTGCCTTCAGCCAGTGCCTGTATAAGCTCCGGTCGGTTGCGGTGGTTTTCCATCACTGTCGGATCATCCAGCGAATCCCCCAGCACCGTTCCGTCTTTGGCAATGATGGTAATGCGGGCATCGATCTGCTTTCCCAACCGCTTGGCCAGGGTATCCAGATCGGCTGCGTTGCCATTGGTGAAGTCGAGGGACGCGCTATCTTTCACCAGAATCGCCTGACTGGCAAGCTGGTCTCTGAGATTGTCCTTGTAGTTTTCTCCGAAGAAGTGCGCCAGATAGGAGCTCAGCCCGGTAATGCAAATCAGGATGAGCACGGTAAAAGCCAGAGCAGTTCGCCACCGGATGCTGCCAAACATGTTCAGCCCTCGAACTTATAGCCTACCCCTCGAACAGTCAAGAGGTGGTTTGGGTGCGCCGGGTCCGTTTCGGTGCGTTCCCTCAGCCAGCGGATGTGCACGTCCACCGTGCGGGTATCGCCGGCATAATCATAACCCCAGACCTTTTCCAGCAGGTGATCGCGGGAAAATACCTGTCCTCGATGCTTCACCAGGAAGGCCAGCAAATCGAACTCCTTGGGCTTGAGTGAAACGGCTTTTCCGTTCACGCTGACTTCATGGCGGGAGAAATCGATGGTCAGATCGGCGGCTTGCAGGATGTTTTCTTCCTTGATTGACTGCGGCTGCATCATTTCCATGCGGCGCAGCATGGCCTTGATTCGAGCCAGCAATTCTCTCATGCTGAAGGGCTTGGTCATATAATCGTCGGCCCCCATCTCCAGGCCCACCAGCTTGTCCACCTCGTCGGCTCTGGCGGTGAGCATCAGTATGGGAACGGTCATATCCTTGCGGAGAATCCGGCAGAGCTCCAGTCCGTCCAGACCGGGGAGCATGATATCCAGCAATATGATATCGGGGGATTGGGTACGAGCCAATTCCAGCGCCACCAGGCCATCGGCAGCTGTGAGGGCCTCATAACCTTCCTTGACCAGGTTATAGGCAATGGCCTCCAGCAGGCTGGTTTCGTCTTCCACCACCAGGATTCGGGCCTTCCTCACTCTTCCTCCGCACGTGTTGGTTGCGGCTATTATAGTTCATCTTCGCAGGCTGAGCAACTTTGAGACCCCGAAGTTGGCAAAAAGCACCGTTCCACCGAGGAGGATAATGGTGGCCCCGGAAGCGACATCGAACTCGTAGGAGAGCCACAGTCCGCCGAAGGTGAAAACCATCCCGAAAAAGACGGAGAGCAGCATCATTTTGAAGAGATTGTGTGTGAATTGCCTTGCCAGGGCTGTGGGGATGGTCAACAACGCCACCACGAGGATGATGCCGACCACACGGATCAGGAGAACCACGGTCAGCGCGATCATGCATAGCAGCAGAAGATACAAGATGTTTACCGGTATGCCGATCACCGTGCCGAACTCCTCATCGAACGTGACCGCCAGAAATTCCTTATAGAGGGCGGCGACGATTCCGACGATAATCACATCCAGCGCCAGCATCAGGATCAAATCGGAGTCGGGGACTGTCAGGATGTTGCCGAAAAGATAGCTGAAAAGGTCCGGCGCATAACCCGGAGCCAGTCCGATAAACATGACCCCCAGCGCCATGCCCATTGTCAGCAGTATGCCGATGGCAGTGTCTTCGGCCAGCCGCGTCTTCCGGGTGATCATGCCGATCCCCAGAGCGGAGCCCACGGCAAAGATCAAGGCTCCGGTAACCGGGCTGAAGCCCAGCCAGTATCCCAGGCCGATGCCGCCGAAAGAGGCATGGGCAATGCCCTCGCTGATGAAGACGATCCGCTTGACAATAACGTAAGTCCCGATGATCCCGCAGGCCACAGAAGCCAGCAGTCCCGCCAGCACGGCATTCTGCATGAAGTCGTATTGAAGTGCATCGATCATTTTAGTGCTCTTTCAACACCCGATGGGGTATTTCTCCGTGGGCGATCATCTGCACCGGGCACTTGTAGGTAGCTTCCAGAACAGACGCCTCGATTTCCGGAGACCCGTGATGGAACAACTGCCGGTTGAGGCAGGCAATCTTATCGACATAGATCGATACGGCGCTGATATCGTGGGAGACCAGAACGATTGCCATTTTTCGCTTCAGTTTTTCCAGAATCTCATAGAACTCGGTCTGATGCGTCGCATCGACGCTGGCCGTGGGTTCATCCAGAAGCAGCATCTCAGGATCAGTTACCAGAGCGCGGGCAATGAAGACTCTCTGCTGTTCTCCGCCGGAGAGCTTCCCGATTTGCCGGTTGCGGTATTCCAGCATGTTCACTTCCCGCAAGGCTTGTTCCGCCTTGAGCCTGTCTGCCTCGCCATACCTCTTGAAAAGGCCCACATTGGCGAACCGGCCCATCAACACCACATCCCAGACGTTGATAGGAAATTCCCGGTCGAACAGATTGTGCTGGGGGACATATCCGATTCGGGAGCGGCTCTTTTGCGGAGGTTGCCCGAATGCGGTGATCGTCCCGTGAGTGGGCTTGGCCAAACCAAGGATCACCCTCAGCAGCGTGGTCTTCCCGCCGCCATTCGGCCCGATGATGCCGAGGAAATCATTCCGCTCGATGGAGAAGGAAATTCCCTCCAGCACAGGAACGTCATTGTACTGTACCCCTATGTTGTCGAGTTTGACGATCTCGTTGCCCATCATTTGCTTTTCAAATGGTGCAGGATTCCTCAATTCATGGCCTGAATCATTTCATCAGCCAGGGTTTGCATGTTCACAATGTAATCTCTGGCCAGGGGATCGACCATTATCACCTTCCCGCCGATTTCCTTGGCGATGACTTTGGCGCTCTGGGGATTGAACTGGGTCTCCGCAAAGATGACACGGATGTTATATTCTTTTGCCTGATCGATCAGACTGGCAAGACCGGATGCCGTCGGTTCCTTCCCCTCTTTCTGGATGGGAAGCATGGTCAGATTGTACTCGCTGGCAAAATATCCGAAAGCGGGATGATACACCATGAATATCCGGTTCGTCACTCCCGATAGCCCCTCCCGGATCTCCTGATCGAGCTGCGTCAGCTTCTGGAGATACGCATCGCGGTTTGCCTCATAGTAAGTCTGGTTTGCCGGGTCGATTTCCACCAGTCCGGCGCAGATGTTTTGAACCATGATTTTGGCGTTTACCGGCGACATCCAAATATGTGGGTCAATCCCATCGTCATGTTCATCCTCTCCGATCCCTTCGGCAAGAACAATTCCTTCAGAGCAATCGATAACTCCCATGTTCCGGTTCTGGGCGATGAGTTTGTTCAACCATGCCAGCTCGAACTCCACACCCGAGCCAACCTTGGCGTAGAGTCTGGCCTTGGACACCTTTCTCATCTGGCTCGGCGTAAGTTCGTAGGTGTGCGGATCGGCTCCCGGAGGCACCATTACAGTGACGTTCACCTTGTCTCCGCCGACAGTCTCCGCGAACTCGGCTTGCGGCAATACGCTGACGATCATCCCTATCCGGCCATCGTTTGCCGATTTCTCTCCGCATGCTGATACGGAAACCGCCGCCGCAATTACCAGCAGAATAACAACCGGCAAAATCAGTCGTGGTCTTTTCATTATTGACTCCTAGCTCTGCCTCCGGCAGTTCTTGCATATTCCGACGAACTGAAGCAGGTGCCCTTCGATCTCGAATCCGGTATCCTGGGCGAGCCGTTGCTGCAGTTCCCCCAGATTGCACTCGGTGAAATCAGCTACTGCACCACACTGAGAGCAGACCAAGTGATGGTGATGCCCTGCCGGCGCCAGCGTATAGCTGCTTGACTTGCCTGGACGGTGCACCTTGCAGATAAGGCCAAGCTCGGAAAGCATCTCCAGCGTTCGGTAAACAGTCACCAGCCCGATTTCGGGATGATCCTGTCTTACTTTCTGGTGCACGGCAGCGGGAGTAAGGTGTTCCTGTGCGTTGGCAATTACGTCGAGAACAGCTAATCGCTGGCTGGTAAGTTTGTAGCCGTGCTGGCTGAGGATGGAAGCGAGTTTTTTATCTTTGGGCCCCATTCCGAATCCGTAGATGAAAATGATTTTCATTTAGAATGATAAGGCATCCCCTTCCGAGTTGTCAATGGCCACTCTGAATGGTATAATCGCCGCTGGGGAGGGGTGACCGAGTGGACTATGGTGCCGCTCTCGAAAAGCGTACAGTGGTCTGTTGACCTAGTTTAATGTGTGTTAGTGACTGCCTCCTCAGCCTCCAATGATCCCTGTTGGTCCCCGCAAGATTTGACCCCTGTGACGACATCCGTTAGCAAAATGTTAGCAAAAACCCAGAAGTGGTTTGAAGCTGACCAAGAACGCTACCGACGCCGCACCGCAAATGTCCACGGGGCCAAGTTGGTTTAGCGCGCTGTGAATCGTCACGAACATTGACCCACCGGTCTGCCAGGGATTTCTCTATTCGGCGTTTTGGGCAATATTTCGCCCAATTTCACCAGAGCCTTACTCTCATCGATCATTGGCAAAGCCCCTCAAAATTTCCCAATCTCCCACTTTTTGGGTAGGGTGGAATCCAGTCATCTCCATGCTTTTGATCTAGCCCAACTTCCGCAGTTTAAGCTCCAAAATGGTTTTTGACGAATTTTGTCAGATTCGGCAAACCTGAGACGGGATCGTCATGTGAAGTTGGCTCTGCTTGAAAACACGATTGTAGTACCAAAAACGACTTCCGGCAATGTTGTTATAATTTGCCCATATATCTGAAGAGATGCGGGCAGGCCAAGAGGAAGAAGGGAGGCATCTACT
>JAQTRE010000099.1 GCA_028711995.1 Dehalococcoidia bacterium
CCCAAGGTAATGGGCAGGCAATGCCGATGAGGACCGAGAGGAAGAACCAGACTCTTACCGGGCCGCAGGGAATGGGCGCGGTGGACACGCGCGGGATGCCCGGAATGGGAGGGCAGATTGGATAGATACGTCTTGGATGAATCCATGGACCGGATTGCCGACACGATGAGCAAGACCCGCGATTACATGCGCGAGAAGTATGCCCCTGCTCCTGAGCTGAACCGGAGGACATGGACCCAGTTGAACAAGTCTCAAGATGTGGTGTTGTTCAGTAATTTGGCTATCAAGTATGGCAGGCCGAGAATGAGGGATTTTGTCTTGGAGCAACAGCAACGTGACTCCGAGGAGAGATAGATGGCTGAAGACAGAGCGGGATTACAAGCTAAACTTGATGAGCTTTTCGCCAAACTCGAACAACTAAAAGTAGATTGGCAAAAGAATAAGTACACCAAGAAGGAATACGACCGACTCACGAAGCAGTATGAGGGCGATATTGCCGACATAAGGCAACGTGCCGGAATGATTGATTACAATGCGGCAGACGAAAGGGAGATAGCACGCCTGAAGGCACTCCCCGTTTTGTCTAAAAGCGAAAAGGAATGGCTGGACGAACTTGAGGGAAGGTACGCCAGTAATAACCCTAACGTAGATTCGGAATTTAATCTTATTAAAACCGGCGAAACTGCCGGAACAACTGGGGCCGACACCTCGGCAACGGATTGGACCCCTGAACTTGAGTCCGAACTATCCCAGTACATTACCGATACTTACGGGAAGAAATATGTTAAAGGGATGCTGGAAGCAGCCAAGACGAGCCTCGATGCTCCCTATTCCGCAATCCAGATATATGCTACCAACAACCAGATAAACCCACAGGAAACCAGTAACGTCAAGGCTATCTATGAGGATTTTTGGGTTGGCACAGATGAGAGTGGTAATCCTGTCAGGCATGAATGGGGGGAATCTGTTGAAGGGTTGACTTCCTCAGAACAACTTGCCATTGACAAGTTCAATGAAGAAAAACGCCAGAATGAACTCTATTGGGCTGATAAGAATACCACTAATAAACGTGAGGCTAATCTTGACTGGCGCAACTACTGGGGGGAGCAAGCAACGAATACTGCTACCCAAAGGCAACAGACGGTTAAGGACTATGGCGATTTTCTGAACACCAACGAACAGTTGGCGCAACAGAGGCAGATTCAACTTGCACAGTTGACTCCCCGGCAATGGCTTAACGCGACCTCTCTGACCGGGGAATCCCCCAAAATGGATTGGCTGGGGTTGTTGGGGGTTTCTCCCCAACAACAGAATGCCATGAATGAACAGGCGGCGGCATGGGAACAGGAACAGGATGAGGTTAGAGCGCAAAAGGCCACTGACCTCGCAGAATACTATCAGGCGATGGCCGATTATACCGTGGCGGCATCCAAACGGGAAGCCTATGAACGGAAGGTGGCCGCTCAAGCGGATTGGGCAACTCAATGGCAAGGCACACCGAACGAGAAGTACCTGAGTGAGATTATGGGCAGGGAAGATGCGGCTGGGCCAGAAATGGAGGCCCCTATTATCCCAATGAGGAACACGCCCGCCGAAAGTATACCCAATCCGTGGGCGAATATCATCAAGAACGCCAATATCGGCAGGGCTGGACCTGAGACTTACTACAACCAGTTCAACGATGAGCAGCAACAAAACTACATGGGGTTGTTGGAAGCGAAGGGATACAATGCTCAGAATCAAACAGCCAAAGATTGGGCGGGTGTTCACTATGGACCGATTAGACGAACGAGGACGGCGTACTGATGCCTATATCTCCTGAGAATCTTCAATGGCTCCAAAGCCTCGATGAAACGAAGCGGGAAGAGGTATTGTCCAGGGTATCTCCTGCCGCTAGAAGGGAGGCTGAGGCCGCACTATCTCCGCAACAGAAGCGGGGTAAAGCATGGTGGGATACTGTGCCGCTCATTAAAGAAGTCTCCAAAGTGGGGAATGTACTGGATGAAATCCCCGGAATTGAACAAGTGGCGCATGGGGCCAAGTATGGTATTAACTGGTATCAAGGGAATGTGGTGCAACCTATTGAGGCGGGAGTGTGGAGGGCTGGTGTTGGAATGATGCCGGGGCAACAATCCGGTGAAGCTAATATCAAAGAGATGGGAGTCAGGGGAGCTTTCAAGACAGCGAAACTCCCTACGGGAATGAAGACTGCAATGGACATTGGGCTTGACCCGTTGACCTATGTTCCTGTAGGGGCCGGATTGAAAGGGCTCAAGACTGGACTAGAACAGGGATTGAAGACTGGACTCAAACAGTCAGTCAAGCCCATGGCCAAGTTTGAAGCGGGGCAGCAGGTAGTCAAACCAGTTGAGGCATTGAATGCTACTGCTACCGGATTTGGCGAACTCCCTCAAGGAATCAAGGGGACCGCCATAGGAACCGTGACCCAAGGTGCTAGACAGGTTGAACTCCCTCCGTCTGCCCTTGCTTTCAAGGAAGCCATGAAGAAGGCTACCCCTGCGATTAAAGCGGGGCAGGCTACCGACAGGACGGCTATCACGTTAGGCAGAAGTAAACAAGCGGCTGCGGCTGAAAGGGTATTCAGGGCACAAAAGGGTGTGGCTGGAATCGAAGAATCCAGTAAGGCGATGGCCGGCGCATTGAAATCACCGACGTTCCAACTGGAAGGATTAGCCGATTCCCAACTTGATGATGTAGCGAACTGGATTCAAGTGCATCCTAATCTCGACGAATTTGAGAAAAAACAGGTACTTGACACCTATAAACAGATTCTTGATGGGGTTGCTCCTACCGGGCGGGAACAAATCAAACAGTTCGGGTCTGTGTTTGGCGAGGATGTTATAGTTGATCTTCTACGAAAGCGAGGGTTCAAGGAAGGTGCGGTAGGGTTGGCCGTTGATATCCTCAACTTTCCGAGGGCGGTTATGGCTGCCTTTGATGTGTCTGCCCCTTTGAGACAAGGATTGTTCTTCCAAGCAGGCAGGCCGAAAGAGGCGTTTGGCGCATACGTCCCGATGCTGAAGGCGTTCGCTAAAGAAAAGAACATGGTCGCTGTGCATGAAGCGATTGAGGACAGCCCTTACGCCAAGACCTTTCTGGATCATGGCGGGTATATCGCGCCTATGCCTACAAAGACGGCTAAATATGCCTTGAGTAAGGGAGAGGAGTCTTTCGCAACCAGACTGGCAAACAAGATTCCGGGTATCACCCATTCCAACAGGGCCTTTGTGACTTATCTTAACAAACTCAGGATGGACACGTTCTCTAACGTGGTGAATAGCTGGGAAAGGGCAGGGAAGGCGATAACAGCCAAAGACCTTGATGACCTAGCTCTATTGGTCAATCTGGGGACAGGTAGGGGCCGTCTGGGGCCGTTAAACAAGTACGGGGCTGAACTGTCTACAGTTCTATTCTCCCCCCGGTTGCAGATGGCGCGTGTTGAACTTCCGACCATGCTCGTTAGGGCGACCCCTAAAGTCAGGCAGGAGTTTATCCGAAACAGTGTAGCGGATATTGCCGCTATCGGGGGGTTGCTTGCCACACTCAAGATGGCAGGCGTTATTGATGTTGAACTTGACCCGCGTTCCTCAGACTTCGGGAAGGCCAGAGTAGGCAACACAAGGTTTGATGTCTGGGGTGGAAGCCAACAGTACATTCGGTTCATCGCCACGATGGTTGACGAACAAGCCAAGGCTGCGGGTGGAGGTGGTTTATATCCGGTAGAAAGAACGGATGCGGCTTGGCGATTCCTTCAAGGAAAGGCTTCTCCTGCGGTCAGTCTGGGGCTTGATCTGATAAACGAGCAGGACTTTATAGGCGATGAGTTTGGAATCTATGATATAGCTTCTGCTAAGACGGCCAGAGAGCGATTGATGCCTATGCTATTTCAGGACGTTTTGGACACCCTGAGTCAATCCGGCCCGTTGATGGCTGTGAGTACCGGCATCCCCGGCGCATTCGGTGTGGGTATCTCCTCTTACGGCAAAGGCACATGGCAGGAAGTCCGGCAGATGCGGGACAAATACAACACGACCGGAAAGGAGTGGTCTGGCAAGGATGGATTGACCTATTCGGAACGAAGGGAAATAGAGACTGCCCACCCTGACTTGAAGGCCCTCACCGACAAGCTAGAGACCGATATCGACCAATTCAAAGGCTCTCCCACCGAAAAGGCTTTGATGGCGATTGAACAGAGCAAGGAGACTGCCTTTGCAACGGGTTTGGCTGGCCTTGCCAATGCCAAACAGCAGGGTATGAGTTGGCAGGACTACAACGACCAGAGAGACAAGTTGATGACCGAAAGGTTTGCTGTCAAGAGTGTCGTGTCTGCGATGGAGCCTATTTTCTCTGATAAGACTGCCGAACAGATTGAGGCAGATGTCAAGAAGACTCGTACCTCGATGGATAACGCCATGCAGGAATATAAGGACAAACTTTCCGATGGCCAGATCAAAGACGAAAACGGCATGACGGATTGGGATGCAACATTCGCACAGGCTGACAAGTACCTCAAGTCTCTGGATTCCGAAACCAGAAGTTATATTCAATTCCATCAACACGACTGGATTCAAGACCTTCCCAAAGAGGTTCAGGCAGTTGAGTACAGACGGCTTGAAATGTTAAAGATCATGAAGCCCTATTGGGAAGTCAGAACAAAGGTTTATGCCGGATTGAATGACAGGCAGAAGCAGGTACTTGCCGACTTCGACAAGAAACGCAGGACGGTAGCGGCCAAAGGAAACCTTGATTGGGAGAAATTTGAACTTCAAAGGAATCTTGGCTTGGCAACTGTTTACCGGAACACCGAGCAACGGATAAGCCAGCTCCGTGAACAGATGAGACAAATGAATCCCGTACTCGATAGGACCGTCAAGGAATGGTATTTGAGATGGTCCGACCTGGGAGGATAGATTGACTACTACGAAGGCGATTTTAAGACAGGGTGTCAGTAAACTTGATGGCAGTTACGTGGAAGGCTCCACCACTACCAATATCGGTGCCAATAACAGCGTCGTCGATACGAAATTGGCGGGGATCGGATACCATACCGCCAGCAGTCTGGTTGATGCGTGGCTGTGGTTAAGCACCGCCGCCAATGTGAATGTTGAGCGTACCATTTCTGCCAATACTGCGGCTGGGACTATCACCATTCGGGGGGTTGCCCTTTCGGCAGAGTCCACCAGCCAGAGCTTTGAAGTGCACACCCGGTTCAGGCCAACCAAGATTATCGACGCTCTTCTTTATGTGTTCAACACGGAAATGCCAAATGCTCATGTCCAGATACGAGACACCAGTATAGCCACCAGAGCGGGCGTGTATCGCTATCCGGTACCCGCTACGATTCTCAGGAGCCCGTCCCAAATCTTCATCAGCACCGGAAGCCTTAGCGCGACGGATGTTGACCTGTGTGAGGCAGCATGGACGGCTGGGAGTAATGTCACCGCCTCACTGGACAACAGGGATTACCAAGAGGGAGAGGGGAGTTGCAAGTTAGTGGTGGCTGCCGGAGCCAGCGCTACGGCTATTCTGGGGTATGACAACTTTTCGGCACTTGACTTGTCGGATCATATCGGGCTGCGGTTTTCCATTAAGTCAAGTGTGGCCACTACAGCGGGGCAGTTGCAGGTACATTTGAGCGAGACAGCCAATGGGGCGTCTGCGACCGAGACACTTGATGTTCCTGCCTTGACTGCCGGAGAGTGGAGAGTTTGTGAAGTAGCCTATGCGGCGGCCCCAGCCAGCCGGGACGCCATTATCAGCATAGCGGTTTATCAAGTAGCCGATATCGGCGCGGCCACCATTTGGATTGATGGCGTGAGGTCTATTACTAACAATCCTGCCGACGATCTCAATGATATGAACGCGTGGATAGAGTTGCGAGATTGGGAATACCAGACCAGCGACTCTAAGGTGTACTTCAGGAACACCCTGCCTGCTAATCACCAACTGATGTATGTGGGGGAAGGCACATTGGGATCGTCTTTGGCCTCAGAGTCAACTACGATCTCCCTAGATGAACCAGAGGTGGAAGTGATCACCCACGCAGCCCTCTTGAAACTATACACAGAGCTTTTCACTTCTCATGGGGGGCGGTACAACATGAATAACCCGTTTGCGTCGCAAGTTGGAATGTGGGAGTACAAACTGAGGGAAGTGCGGAATAGACACGGGATGGTGCGCCCCGCTCCGATGATGGGGGCCCAGCAGTGGTAGACAAAAGCACGGTGCTTGCATCCACTGAGGATATCGCCGAACTGGTTAGAGTGAATCAATGCACTCGATGCAAAGACTGGTTCCATACTAAAGTGCTGAAACCCTTATCGGTTGGGGCCGAAACGAAACCGTTTTGCTTGCAGTGTATTAAGATTATCAATACTAATTCAAAGGAACAAGGATTATGACTCGATCACCAGGTTACGACCTTTGGGTAGAGCGCGATTCTGACACTTTTGGGTTGATGCTTGTCGATGACAAGAGCAAGGGGCTTCTTTATCGTGATTCCCATGCGCCGACTGTTAATCCTAACGTGAGTCCGACAGAGGCCGATTACACCGCGTTCCCCACGTATATTGATTGGCCTATTGCCCAGACTACATTTCATGGCGGGTTCGGGAAGTTGGTCCACAATAAGAAGTATCCGGTCAGGTACGGGGAGTCGGTAGGATGGGACCCTCGCAAAGAGAACGAATTGAAACTGTTCCCCACAGAGACTTCCGAGACTGTCACTCTGAGGTCCGCACTGACTACCGCCTCATTTACCAATCTGGACTTTGAGTCTGACGGAACGGGATGGACGAAGAGTGCTGTTACTGGGGCAGACTGTTTTGACTGCAATCGCGTGACTGAAAAGAAGGCTGGTACTTATGGATGGCAATTAGAGGTCTACAAAAAGGATTCATTTACCGCCGATAACTGGTCGGATGCAGGGGCTAATATCGCCGTTCATACTGCTGGTGGACACCTTGATTTCATAGCTGATAATGCTGCCGGAGATGACCGTTGTACCCTTGATATGACAGCAGTGAGTGATACCGTATGGACATCTGACTTCGATCTATCTCTTACCGGGCAAAGCGGGAACGATGCTGTTGTATACATAGGAGCCTTTTCGGCGTCTGAGAATATCACGGGGATGGCTGGGGATGCGATACTTGTCTCCGCGGCAGTCCACAGCACTCCCCCAAATGCCTACAGTTTAACGCTGAGGTCAATCAATGGTGGGGCTCCCGATGCCACATCAACATCGGTAGGTGACTTAGTTGAAGGGACTATTTATTATGTTCGTATCCAAAGAACCTCTGCAACTGCGGCGACCTTGAATGTATTTACAGACGCAGGTAGAACTACTCATGCCACTGGTTCTCCACAGAGTATCGTTGTTAGTTCTGGGGTCGCAGGGTTAAGGTATTTCCAGGTATCCAATGCAACAGGGGCAGACACCGATACTATTACGGGGGTCATAGACAACTGGACATTCAGGGGGGCTCAAACACCCTTGGTAACCATCTACCAGGACCTTTCCCCTTGGGGCAGTTATTACAACAATAAAGCAGCCACGTTCACATGCTACGGGAAGACTTCTCTTGCTACTAACCTATACGTGGGGATGTCTTTTGACGGGGGGTCATCTACGAGCTATGGGACGGCCTGCGGGACAACGAACGACTGGACCGACCAGATGACATGGACGGCTACGCCTGTCACGGCTGCGACTGGTATCAGGTTAGTCATCAAGCGAGCCTCTACCGCCTATAGTGGGACCGATTATATAGATGTGGCGGCATTCAGCCAGCCAGCCGCTTCAAGGGGTACTCCCTTAAAGATAGATTTCAAGTGGGGAACGGATTATTACTACATAGAAAACAAGACCCTGTTCAAATGGTCTACGAACCAATATCTTGAGGCCTTCAACTTTGAGGATGCGGTTGTCGATGCAGCGATCTACAAGAACCGCATGGTGATATCAGTCGGAACGGATGATTTCCTCTATTATTCTGGGGCCGGTACGGATGCCACGTGGACCCGAAGCGCAAATGTACCAGACAAGGTTGGCCTGATGGAGGTTGTTGGCGGGACTCTTTGGGGTGTGACGGCCGATGCGAAAGTGGTCGCTTGCACAGATATTACCTCTGGAACATGGACATCGGGGAGTAGCATCGGTGATTCCAGTGTCACGATTACCGGATTAAGGGAATACAATGGGACGCTTTACGTGGGGAAACAGGATAATGTTTATGTCTTGACGATATCCACCGACCTGTCCTATACCTCAACGGCCATTGCCCCCAGATTCAAGGGTTCGGTGAGTTCCGGCAACTTCAAACAGATGAAAGTCGCTGATGCTCTTATCCTGTGCCACAATACGGGCGTTCATGAGTGGGACTATCCCACAGGTGGATCGGCAACGCTTACCAATATCTCTCCTGTGATGTATGGTCCCACGTTCACGGATTATCAAGGAGCAGCCAAAGCGATTGCCGTAGGACAGGAATGGGCATGGCTAATCCTTGAGCCTACAGGGAGTAACACCAAGTCTAAGGTTATGGCAATGCGGTTGGGATATATTGCGGATGCCGAGAACCCCACTGATTACAGGTGGCATTCAATTGCAGAGGTTGACCTCGATGAGGTCTACGATGCGGCTGAGTTGAACAGCAAACTCTTGGTATGCGGAACTAAGTCCAGTACGGCGGCGGTCAAGTCGTTCTCAATTTACAGCACTTCTAGCTACCCTGACAACAATGCGGCAGGGGTCAAGTGTGAGTTCAGGATTGATAACGCTACCTCATGGACTGAATTGAATGGATCAGGAACGGGCAGCTTTGACGCGGCAGCCGGGGAAACAATCGCTTTCCAGGCAAACCAGAGCGGGAAACGAATACAGTTCAAGCTATCCGCAAACGCAGGAGCAGCAACATTTATCACGCCATACTATGACGGAGGCCTACCCGGAGAAACAAAGTCATTCAAGACGCTCACTCTCACAGGAGAGACTTTTACTGCGGACGGGACCAGTGCAACCCCAGTGATTCGGGGCATGATTCTAAGGTGTGTCTTGAGAACACCGCCCTTGAGGACGATATGGGCGGTGGTGAGAGTGGATGACGATATTGTGAACCATGCGGGTATATCCGACAAGATACCATCGGCCACCTTAAAGGCCTACATTGATGCCCTGTTCACAGAGGCCGACGCAATCACATTGTACGATATTCACGGGGTTGCATTTACATGCCATGTCCTACCGGACGGAAGGGGGGAATTTGACGTAGGTTACAGTCACGATTTCAACAAGATTACCAGTAAGTACGAATTGTACTTCCAGCAAGCAAGAACATCCTAGACAACTGAATATCGAGACTGGGGGAAATAAGTGTCGCTAGAAATAGCGGCCCTTTTTTATTTAAGGAGGATTGAAGAGATCAAATGGCTGAAGAACCAAAAGCTAACGTAGGGGTAGCCGACGCTAATCCGGCTAAACCGGAAACCCCGGCCAAAACTACGGAACCGGCGGTAGACTGGAAAGCCAAGTTTGAGGAGGCAGAGGCGAACAGGGTTGCCCTGCAACGGAATCTCGCAGACCGCGAAGCTAAGTTGAGACAGGCGCAACGGAGAGGTTCGGACACCGACACGATACGGGGTGAGTTGGCAGATCTCAAACAGACCCTCGCCAGACAGGTAGATTACACCAACTACGTAGTCGAGAACCTGACCAAAGGCGAAGCTAATTATGGGGAGCCACATCAACCCGGACGGCCAATACCGACTCCTACCTATGACGCTTTCCAGAAAGCGGAAGCGGAGAGGCAGAAGAAAACGGCAGAGGAGCAACGACTACAGCAGGAAGTTAGGGAGTTCTTTGAGGACTTGGGAGAGGCGGGGTTATCGTTCGATGACCCGGAGGTAAAAGAATACTTCTCCAAGATTCCGAACCCAAACCAGGCACAACGGAAGCTTCCTGTCTTTGTTGCTCAACGACTGCAAAAACAGGTGGCCGATAAAGCTAAGGTGGCCGAGACTGAAGCCAAAGAGAAGGCTAGGAAAACAGCAGAGAGTGGGGGAGGGCTGGACATACCCAAGGTGGCAGCTTCATCCTCAAGAACCTCATCTGACAAAGAGTTTATCCAAGCCAGAGATGCCTTCATCAAGAACCCTAACAATCCAAAGGTTCAAGAGGCATACATGAAACTAAAATTCGGAAAAGGAGGTTAAGTAAGTGGGACTTACTACCACAAGTACCCTCAGCGATACGATGCCGAAGCTCTTGGAAGCGGCTCGTTTCACTGAGATGACCACCCATGTCATGCGTCAACTCGCATGGGTTATCAATAAACCGCTTCACAGCGGTACGGTAGTCTATCTGCCGTACTTTTCAACCGCAACCGCCAGTGATCTGACAGAAGGGGTTGACATGAGTTCGGCCCAGTCAATGGCAGACACGGCGGTTACAGTGACCCCGCGTGAAGTGGGCGCACAGATTCTACTCACGGACAAACTGATTAGGGACAACAACGAGGACATCATCAAGGCGGCTGGCCGGATTCTTGGCAATGCAATGATTACCAAGCTGGATACTGACCTGACCGCCC
>JAQTRE010000100.1 GCA_028711995.1 Dehalococcoidia bacterium
TTGGCTGTTCTCATGGAGGATTCTCCCCCTCAATCTGAATCTGAGTTGATTCTACCAGATACGTGGGGGTGAAGGCATTACAAAATCAGTCAAAGTCGAGGCTGAAATCAAAACTAAACAGCCTCCCTATTGAAGAGAGGTGGGGGTGTCCCGAAGTCAGCGGTCAGCCATCAGTTGATCAGTAGTAGAGGCGATTCTTGGGGTCGACCTTCCAAAAGAGGATGAAGGGATACTTCCCTTCCGGGGGTTTGGGGGTGTCCCCCAAATGTCTTTTCTTCCCCCTCTTCCAGAATGGGAGAGGGGGATCGAGGGGGTGAGGGCAACTGAACCATGGATGAGAAAGCACTGGCCGGAGTGAGGGTGATCGAATATGCCAGTCTTGTCGCTGGTCCGTATTGCGGCAAACTGCTGGCTGACATGGGCGCTGAGGTCATGAAGATCGAGGAGCCCGGAACGGGCGACGAGGCAAGGCGAATAGGCCCGTTCCTGAATGATATCCTAAATCCTGAGCGCAGCATCCTTTTCATGTACCTCAATACGAACAAACGGGGAATCACCCTTGATCTGGAAACACTTGAGGGGATGAATACCTTCAAGAGACTTATTGAGAATGCGGATATCCTGATTGAAGACAAGTCTCCTCGGATGATCAGGAAACTGGGACTCTCATTCGATATCCTGGCGGCAATCAATCCCAAATTCATCATGACATCCATCACTCCCTTCGGACAGACAGGGCCCTATGCCGAGTATAAAACTCATCCGCTCAACACGGCGTTCAGCGGGGGTTTGGGATATTCAAGTCCCATCGGAGAGCCTGTCAAGCCCGGAGGGATGTTCGCAGAGTATGCCTGCGGACTGAGCGCTGCCACTGGAACCTTGGCTGCCCTGTATGTCCAGAGAAAAACAGGTATGGGGCAGCATATTGATATCTCCAAGCAGGAAACGATCATAGACCTCAACCGATTGCCGGCGGCGCAATATGCCAACATGCCATACCCCGATTACGCCCGAATGAGGATCAAGAACAGAGAAACCATGCCTCCGATACCCTGCAAGGATGGCCATGTGGTGATCTCGGTTCCTGAGATGCATCAATGGCATGGCTGCGTCCGGCTTATGGGCAATCCGGAGTGGGCGCAGAATAAGGCGTATGACGATAATGCGGAACGTTTGGCCCGTTTTGAAACAGAGATCAGGCCCAGGCTGACGGAATGGGCAATGAAGCATACTCGTGAAGAGATATATCATCAAGGGCAGGCCTGCGGCTGTCCCACAGCGCCGATTCTATCCGCCGAGGACGTGGTGAAGTCGAAACAGTTGAAAGCGAGGGAATTCTTTGTCCAGGCTAAAGACTCGGATGGAGATGTGATGACGTTTCCCGGAGCGCCCTGCAAATTCTCGAGGACGCCGTGGGCAATCGGCAGTACAGCGCCTTCGCTTGGCCAGCACAACGAACTGATCCGCGTCAAAAGGGAAGCGGGCGCTCATTCAGAAAAGAGGTCAGCACAACAGGAAGGCGCGATGAGGTATCCCCTGGAAGGGATTCGAATTGTCGATTTCACCTGGGCGTGGGCCGGTGCTCATGCAACGGACCTCCTTGCCATGCTGGGAGCCGAGGTCATCAAGGTCGAGAGCAACAGCCGGATCGATGGTTGCAGGTTCTTTTCGATTACGACCGGTCAGTTCTTTGAAAACATCGAACTGTCTCCCGCCTTCAATGATATGAACCTGAACAAGCTCAGCATAAACCTCAATCTGCAGCATCCCGGAGGGGTTGAACTGGCCAGGGAGTTGATCAGGATTAGCGATGTGGCCGCTCAGAACATGCGCCCCGGGGTCATGGAAAGGCTGGGGCTGGGCTATGAAGTCCTGCGGAAGGTCAACCCCGAAATCATCTTGCTTTCCTCTTCTGCCTCAGGCTTGACCGGTCCGGAACGAGCATATACAGGATATGCAACAAACTTCGCCGCGATCGGCGGCCTGTCGTACATCACCGGCCATCCTGACGGACCTCCAATCCTTTCGATGGGCGAAGTGGACCTTTTGAGCGCCACCACGTCTGCTTGGGCTGTTCTTGCCGCGCTTATCCATCGGCAGCGGACGGGAGAAGGCCAGCATATCGATGTCTCTTCTTCTGAGACCGTCAGTGTTCTGATCGGAGATGTGCTCATGGATTATCTCATCAACGGCAGGGTTCAGTCTCGTAAGGGCAATCTCGATGAATTCATGGCACCCCACAATTGTTATCGCTGCAAAGGGGAAGATAAGTGGATCAGCATTGCCATCGGGACTGAGGCGGAATGGAGAGCCTTGTGTCAGATCACGGGTCATCCTGAATGGATGAGCGATCCGAGATTCATCGACGCATCGTGTCGTCGGCAAAATCAGGCAGAACTGGACAAGCTGGTCGAAGGCTGGACATCGGAAAGAACGCATTATGAAGTGATGGAGACCTTGCAGGGCGTCGGAGTGGCTGCTGTCCCGTATTTTACCAGCGAGGACCTCTGTACCGATCCTCACCTTCGCCACCGCAAATGCTTCGTCGAAGTCGAACACCCGTTCATTGGCAGGCAGACAGTCGCTGCGCCGCCCTGGAAATTGTCCAGAACCCCGGCAGAGATCACCCGCCATGGTCCGCTCTTCGGGGAACACAACCAATACGTTTTTGGAGAACTCCTGAGGATGAAAGCGGCTGAGATCGAGCGTCTGGTGAAAGAGCAGGTCATTTATTAGTGTTGTCAATCAGCTAAAGCGGGACTCATTGGCTAGCGGACAACAGCCAGGCTCTTCGAATACAAGATGAGCCCTAAAAGTCTGGTGGACACTGTTTTGATATCGGGACCACGCAACTAATCGTCCATCAAGGAAGTCCATCTGTTGAGAAAAAGATCGAGGGTATATTGGCTTGGAGGCACAAGCTTCCTTGTCATCGATTGTTTCGTGAGAGAGCCCATTCGCAAGGTCACCGGAAATACGATCTTCCTCTTGCCTGTTTATCCGTTTCGCTAACCACGCGATGCTCAAGCCGTTTCTACTGTGAAGGCCATGACTTCATCGATGCAGGAGGCATCACAAAAGAGCATCACCAGCCTGTCCATGCCGAGGGCAATACCGCCGCTTTCAGGAAAATGAGCCATGGCCTCGAGGAATCTCCGGGGCGTGGGAGGGGGCCTTCGCTCTTGAGCGATTTGCTTTATTTCCCTGGCGAAACGCTCAGTCTGTTCCTTAACATCTGCAAGCTCGCTATAGGCATTGGCAATCTCCAGACCGCCTATGAAAATCTCGGCGCGCTCTGATTGCGTGGGATCATCCGGCTTCAATCGGGCAAGGGACGCCATCGCGGCAGGATAGTCCATCAGTACGGTGGGCCGAGCAGGTGAAAATCGAGGAATGACTTTGCAGACCAGATCATCGTCGAATCGTACAGGGTTTGACTTGAGTACGGGATCCCATCCTGCGGCCTCCCTGAACGCATCCCGGACCGTCACTCTGGGCCACGGCGGTGTGAGATCGATTTGGCAACCCTGGTAGCTGATGACCGGGCCTATGCCGAGGCCATTCGTAATTTCCTGTAGGAGGTCTTCCGTATCGCGGATCATCTGCAGGTAATCGCCGCCTGTTCGGTACCATTCCAGCATGGTGAATTCAGGATTGTGCCAGCGACCGCGCTCGCCTTTGCGAAAGGTATGTCCGATCTGAAAAAGATTCTCGTACCCCGCGGCGAGCAGCTGTTTCATGTGGAGTTCGGGGGAGGTAATCAGAAAGCAGCCTTCGCTTTCTACAGGGGAGATTTGTAGCTCAGGGGCAACTGTTGCTGCACGAATCGGGGTTTCAACTTCAAGAAAGCCACAGTGTCGAAAAAACCCGCGAGTCAATTCCATGATGTGGGCGCGACGCTCGAGATTGGGCTTGATCCGGGAGAGCCTCAGACGTTCCTCATCCATGAGATATTATTTCTTCTGAGTGATTCGCTCCACGTAGGCTCCAGTGCGCGTATCGATCTTGACGATATCGCCTTCATTCACAAACGTGGGAACCCCGATGGTTAGCCCAGTCTCCAGAACGCTCGTTTTGTTTTGCGCAGTGCGAGTATCCGTCTTGCTTGATGCTGCAGTCTCGATAACCGCCAGTTCAACAAAGTTGGGAAGAAGAATATCGATTGGCCGGTCTTCCATCATGACGCCGGTAACCGCAATTCCCTCTTTGAGGAAGTTTTTCTTATTGCCTACCTTTTTTTCACCCAACATGTACTGGTCGAAGGTCTCGGTATTCATGAACACATAATGATCGCCTTCGCGATAAAGGTATTGCATTTGTGTGGAGGTCACATGAGCTTCTTCCACCTTGTCTCCGGAGTGATAGGTGATGTCGAGAGACGTATCCTCCAGCAGGTTTCGGAGCCTGAGGCGGTAGACTGCCCGGCCTTTCCCGGGTTTCATGAAGTCGTATTCCTCTACATTGTAGGGAACCCCATTGATGAGTAGCTTGGAGTTCTTATGTACTTCCCCGATCTCTATTGCCAACTGTTTTCCCTCCTAGCGATGTGGCGTTCCGGTTCGAGACTGCTTAAACACAGAGAATCATAGCGTATGCCAGGGTATTAGTAAAGGACGACCTTCGGATAGAGGCGCAGTTTCCCAAACGAATGCCTTTTCAAGGACTTGCAGCGAATACTTTGTCCGGTTGCCATAGCCCTTTCTCGGCATCGAAATGAACCAGCGCCAGAAAACGCCCGCTCGTTGAGTAAGCCCGGCACTGATTCCCAATGGCTTTCTCCTGCCCTTCGGCCCAGGGGAAAGGTCGACCGTGTGCGATATCTGCCTCGCTTGCCTCGTCGACGGTGATCGACGTGAGATGGGGAAGCGCCGTGTCCATAGGCGAGATAATCGCTTTCCATTGTTTCCCTTGAAAGGCTTCCTGGAGTTGGGCAACGCTGATGGCCTCTTCGATGCAAAAGGGACCGCTGCGAAGTCGGGAGAGCTTACTCAAGTGTGCGCCACACCCCAGAGCCTGTCCGAGATCGTGGGCAAGAGAGCGGATATAAGTGCCCTTGCTGCATTCCACTTCTATGGAGAGGACGGGATTTTGCCAGCTTTGCACGTCGAGGCGAGAGATGGTGACTTGCCTTGGCATTCGGGGTATCTCGATTCCAGTGCGTGCCAGATGATAAAGGGGTCTCCCTTGATATTTGATTGCGCTGTACATTGGGGGTATCTGCTCAATGATGCCGGAAAATGAGTTCAAAGAGGGTTTTATTTTTTCCAGTGTCAACGATGCCGTATCGCCTTGTTGAGTGGTGGTGCCACTGGAATCATAAGTGGTGGTGGCGCTGCCAAAGCGTATCTCGGCCTGATAAATCTTGCCGGCCTCGGTTAGATAACGTGCCAGCTTTGTTGCCTGACCCAAAAGGATGGGCAATACCCCTGTGGCATCGGGATCAAGGGTTCCGGAATGGCCTACCTTTCGTTCACCGCTGAGCTTGCGTGTCAGCGCGACCATCTGGAAAGAGGTTTTCCCTTGAGGCTTGTTGAGGTTGATGATACCGTCAATGGTCAAGCGTCTCAATTCAGACTCTATTTGTCAGGAGGATTGGTAACGACCCGGTCGATAAGCTGGAGCAAGTGATCTCCTTTCTCAATGGAGTCATCCCTTTCAAAAACGAGTTCGGGGGTGTAGCGCAGTTTAAGGCGCGCGCCGATCTCCCGGCGGAGAAAACCGGAGGCCGCAGCCAGTCCGGCGAATATCTCAGACTTCTCTTCCTCGGTGCCCATCGCGCTGACAAACACCTTGGCATGGGTTAGATCCGGGGAAATATTGACTTCTGTAATGCTGATGATCCCTTTGATTCGGGGATCATTAACCTGATGGGTCAGCAAGTCGCTGATCTCCCGACGAATAGCGTGATTGACCTGCTTCTGTCGGCGGCTCATTGTTTTTCCTTGCGATAGAACTCCAAAATATCACCGATGACGAAATCGGCGAATCCCTCAATGCTGATGCCGCATTCGGAGCCGGCGCCCATTTCTTTCACGTGATCCTTGAAATGCCTCAGGCTGTTTACGTTGGATTCGTGAAGCAGTTTCCCTTTTCGGATGACTCTTGCCTTACTGGTGCTGGTGACTTTTCCATCCATCACATAGCAACCGGCCACCACAGCAGATTTTACCTTGAACAGGGCACGCACTTCTGCATGTCCCTCAGTGACATCGACGTAGGTCGGCTCCAGCATGCCTGTAACCGTTTTTTCCATATCCTCGATGATTCTGTAAATGATCTGATAGTTGCGCATCTCAACGCCTTCGGAATCGGCCAGGCGCTTGACCCTGGGCTCTACACGAGAGTTGAAACCGATGATGATAGCATTGGAAGCAACCGCCAGCATGACGTCGCTTTCGGTAATATTGCCGCTCCCGGAATGGACAATTCTGACCTTGATCTCATTGTTCTGCAATCGTTCCAACGAGTTCTTGATCGGCTCGATGCTTCCCTGTACATCGGCTTTAAGGATGAGATTGACAGCCTTGGTTTCTCCGGCGCGTATTTGAGAGGAGATATCAGTCAAAGTGGTGGACTTGGCTTTGCGTACTTGCTGTTGTGCCTGCAGTTTCTCAATTATGAGTCTTGCTTCATGTTCACTGGCCGCTACAGTAAAGGCATCGCCCGCCTGAGGCACTTCGCTCAACCCCATAATCTCAACCGGCGTTGAAGGCCCGCTTGATTTCACACGCTTGCCCTTGTCACTAAACATTGCCTTCACTTTGCCCCAATGCCTGTTTTCCACTACCACGATATCCCCGGCCTTGAGGGTTCCATCTTGAACCAGCAGCGTGGCCAGCATTCCTTTGGTATTATCCAGTTTTGCCTCCAGGACGATGCCCTTGGCCGGCAAATCGGGATTTGCCTTGAGTTCAGCCAATTCTGCCACAATAAGGATATGTTCAAGTAAAGTTGAAATGCCTTCGCGTTTCTTGGCCGAAACGGGGATGGCAAGTACTTCGCCTCCCCATTCTTCAATTATCAGGTTCTGCTCTCCAAGTTGTTTCTTGACTCGCTCCGCGTCAGCGTTCGGTTTATCCATTTTGTTGATGGCAACGATAATGGGTACATTCGCCGCCCGGACATGGTCTATTGCTTCCAGGGTTTGGGGCATTATGCCATCGTCGGCGGCCACGACCAGGATGGCAATATCAGTTACGCTGGCTCCGCGAGCCCGCATCGCTGTAAACGCTTCATGGCCGGGAGTATCGATGAAGGTGATCTCTTTCCCATCAACGGTTACTTGATATGCTCCTATATGCTGCGTGATGGCTCCGGCTTCCTTATCTGCCACGTTGCTGTGTCGGATGGCATCCAGAAGGCTGGTTTTACCATGGTCAACATGTCCCAGAACGGTCACCACAGGTGGGCGTGGTTTTTGCGCCTTCGCCGCTTTCTTGGAAACTGGAGGCTGCTTCGGGGCCGGTGTCTCTTTTTCCTTTTCCTTTTCCTTTTCCTCTTCCCGTTTGAGCACCGGCGTGCGACCCAGATCAGTTGCTATGGCAGCCGCATCGTCATAGTTTACCGCCTGGTTGACGCTGGCCATAATGCCTCTGCGCATCAGCTGTTTGATGGCTTCGATTGGGGTAATACCCAGAAGGTCTGCCATTTGTTTTACCGTAAGGACACTGGGGAGAGAAACCCCCAACTCGGGTTTCTGGGACGTGGCTTTCCCCTTCTGAGATGGTGGTTTCTTGCCGGGTGATTGCTGCGTCATCCAACTCCTCTTTCCCCTGTCGTCAAGGTGACTGGAAGCGTTTTGCCGTAATCTGAGAGTGCCGATCTGTCTTCAGGAGCAACCTCAGTTTTAAAGGAGTGCGCCAGGCGGTCTTTTCGCCCTTTGGCAAGCGCCATATCCCAGCACTCTCTCCTTTTGCACAAATAAGCGCCGCGCCCTGCTTTCTTACCTCGTAAATCTATCTCGATGTTACCGGCAGGCGTATGAACAAGGCGGACAAGCTCGTGTTTGGGTTTTGTCTGATGACAAGCCACACATGTCCTCTCGGGAACATCATGCTTCGTGTCACTCATCCGTGAATGCATCTTCGAATCCGTCATCCTCAATCAGTTTGACCAGTTTTGCCTTTTTGGTTCCCTTGGGTTTTTCATCGGTGAATTTCTTTTTGCTTTTTTCTGTTTTGTCACCGGTTCGGGCTGTTTTAGGGAGAATATCCTCGGCAAAACGTATTTGTGGGCCCTCTGGAAGCGGTGGCCGTTTTTCAATCACGGTCTCTACAGGGATGATCTCCTCAGCGCTTTCTTCTGCAACTTCCGGCTCCGCCAGAACCTCTGCTTCCGGTACAACCGCGGCTAACTCCGCAGCCTTCTCGATGGCAGCTATTTCCGCAGCAATTGGAACCTCTATTTTCTCCGGGGCAACGCTACTGGCACTCTTGATATCTATCTTCCAGTTAGTGAGCCTTGCTGCGAGACGTGCATTCTGGCCCTCTCTGCCGATGGCCAGCGAGAGTTGCCCATCCGGCACAATGGCTATAGCCGACATCTGGGATTGGTCGATGGTGACAGCCAATGTCTGAGCAGGACTTAGCGCATTGGCCACAAAAACCTTAGGGTCTTGATCCCATTTGATGACATCTACCTTTTCGCCTTGCAGTTCGTTGATGATACTCTGGATTCGGATTCCGCGCAGTCCGATGCACGAACCCACCGGATCGATCTCTTCCTGCTTGGCTGCCACAGCGATTTTGGTGCGGGAACCGGGTTCTCTGGCGACCGCTTTCAGCTCCACCAGGCCGTTGCTGATTTCCGGGACCTCAAGCTCAAAGAGTCTCCGAACCAGGTTGGGGTGTGTTCTGGATAGTAGCAGTCGGGGTCCTTTAGTTGTCTGGCTAACCTCCAATAGATAGACCTTAAGCCTTTGGCCCGGGCGATAGTGTTCCGTTCGAACTTGCTCGGCTATGGGAAGCACGCCATCTGCTTTCCCCAGATCAACAATGGCGTGCCGGTGGTCCACCTGCTGGACTATGCCGGCGATTATCTCGCCTTCCCTGTGAGCGAATGTGCCGAATATGAACTCTCGCTCTGCTTCCCGGAGGCGTTGCATCACCACTTGCTTGGCAGTTTGCACGCCGATTCTCCCCGCATCCGGGGGATGGATTTCAACCTTGATGGTTTCACCCAGTTGGACGTCTTTTTGAATCTTCCTGGCATCGGCCAGAGAAATCTCATGCCACATGTCGGCTGGTTTTTCCGTGACGACCTTCTGAGCATAGACTCTGATCTCGCCATTGGTTGGGAGTATAGAAACTGCAATATCGTATTTCCCGATGGATTCATCCTTCCGATAAGTCGACCCCAAAGCTGATTCTACCGCTTTGAAGACTAGCTCTTTGGGTAGATTCCGCTCTGCTGCCAATTGAGTAATTGCTAACAGAAAATTGTTTTTCATGCGGCCCGTACTCCCTTAGCCTTCTTAGCAAAAATTAAAAAAGTGGGTACGTCACCCACTTTCCAGCAGCTTGAATATAGCATGTTTTGCAACGTATTGCAATATGATTGTGGGCTCTATTCAGCCTTCGGGAATTTAAAGCCACTCCACAGATTACGTTGTCATTACAGATTTACTGAAGCCATCTCATTTGCGTTTTGCGGGATTGTTGCGTCATTCTTCTTTCAGAGAAAAAATAGACTGAACAGTAAATGGATCAACGAGCCGTTGGTGAGTTGCACTGCCTGAAGATGGCTGCCGGGCTGGGATTCGAACCCAAACGTACGGCTCCAAAGGCCGTTGTGCTAACCGTTACACTACCCGGCAAAGCAGGAAAGAATGAGAAGCTCAGATCCCTCAACTGTCTTGAGGGGAGAATGCCGAAGGTCGGAGTCGAACCGACACGGGAGTCGCCCCCCAACGGTTTTTGAGACCGCCGCGTCTACCATTCCACCACTCCGGCCCGTTTCTCGCAAAAAACCCGGCCCACCGGGGTTGGGCGGGGTTGGCACTCAGCTGGAGCGGAAGATGGGATTCGAACCCACGACCTTCTCCTTGGCAAGGAGACATTCTACCGCTGAACTACTTCCGCATTGCTCTGGCTGGTGCCGAGGGGTGGAATCGAACCGCCGACACTCGCATTTTCAGTGCGATGCTCTACCGCTGAGCTACCTCGGCCGATTAAAATTCTACCTGCATATGCGAGGATAGTCAAGTCATCTAAGGGTTCTTTTGAAGGATACTGCAGGTGTTGATCAGAAATTGCCTCATGCCAGTGTTGTTTTGGCATATATGGCGTTCCTGCAAAAAGGTAGCGCCTTGGTATTGAAGCTGATATTGGGATGCGATAGACTCAAGTTGAGGCTATTCGACTTGAGGTGAAGGGATGTTCAGAGAGAACCACAGGCATAAGCA
>JAQTRE010000101.1 GCA_028711995.1 Dehalococcoidia bacterium
TTACTGATGGATGAATCCCATCGCTACCGGGCTTCGGCGGGCGTCCGGGCTATCAACGAACTAAAGCCGTTGATGGGGCTTGAACTCACGGCAACGCCCTTTGTCGAAACCGGCAAGGGAGCGGTAGCGTTCAAGAACGTGATCATCGACTATCCGCTGGGAAAGGCAATGGCCGATGGGTTCGTCAAGGAACCGGCGGTGGTCACGCGGAAGAACTTTCACCCGGCGGGAATGTCTCCGGAGGAGATCGAGCGGCTGAAGCTTGAAGATGGCGTGCGGCTGCATGAGCAGACTAAGGTGCTGTTGGAGACTTATGCTAGAGAGTCTGATCAGGCCATCGTCAAGCCCTTCATGCTCATCATCGCCAAGGATACCACTCATGCCGGCCAGTTGATGCAAATGATCCGGAGAGAGGACTTCTTCGAGGGCCGCTACAAGGCCAAAGTGATTCAGGTGGACTCCAGCAAGACGGGTGCCGAGGCGGACGAGGTGATCGAGCGCTTGCTGAAGGTGGAACATGCCGACGAGCCGACGGAGATCGTGATTCATGTGAATATGCTCAAAGAAGGATGGGATGTCACCAATCTCTATACCATCGTACCGCTGCGGGCGGCTAACGCCAGAATCCTCATCGAGCAATCCATAGGACGCGGCTTGCGGCTGCCTTATGGCAAGCGCACCGGCGTTGCTGCCGTCGACCGACTGAATATAGTGGCACACGATAAATTTCAGGAGATCATTGACGAGGCAAACCGGGCCGATTCGCCGATTCGATTGCAGGCCATTGTCCTCGCCCCGGAGGACCTGACTCAGAAAACGAAGACGGTGGTTTCGCCATCGCGGCTTGACACCATGCTCGGCATACGCCCCCTCAACGTCTCAGCTACAACTGTGATTGCCGGTGCCGATAAGCCCAAAACATTTGCAGACCCGGAAGAAGAACACATTGCTCAAGTCACTCGCGATGTCATCCGCAAGCTGGAAAGCCAACCTCAGAAGCTGCCAAGCCTATCTCATCTGAGCAAACCCGAGATTCAGGCGGAAGTGATGCGCGGAGTTGCCGCTCAGTATCGTCCTGCTCAATTGGAGATGAAGGGGATCAGGAGGCAACCAGATATTGGCGCCATCGTGCAGAAGACGTCGGCAATGGTCATTCAGCAGACCATCAGTATCCCGCGCATCATCATGGTGCCCAGAGGCGAGGTGAAATGTGGTTTCAAGCCTTTCACACTGGAACTTGGCACGCTCAACTATCAACCGCCTTCGGAGGAACTGTGGGTCCAGTACTTGCGCACGGGTGGGATGGAAGTGATAGGGTTGGGCAAAGGCGGCATTCGAGAGGCGAGATTGGAGGATTATGTGGTCAGCGGCCTGGTGGACTTCGACGATGTGGCCTACGATAACCACGCTGACCTGCTGTATGATCTGGCGAAGCAAACAGTGGAGCACTTCCGGAGTTATCTCTCGGAGGAGGACACGCGGAAGGTTTTGCGCTTGCATCAGAGAGAGATCGCGCGCTTCATCCATGCGCAGATGCAGCGACATTATTGGGAGGGACCAGTTGACTACGAAGTCGTGGTAAGGCAGGGTTCCACTGAGTTGAAGCAAAGCGTCTACACTCAGTCCGAACCGACTAAGGATTTTCGCCAATCTCCAGAGGATAAAAGCAATATGTCCGGATACCTCTTCGGTGGTTTCCAGAGATGTCTCCACTGGGTCGAGAAGTTCGATTCGGAAGCGGAGCGCATTCTTGCCGTCATCCTCGATCGGGAGGCAAGCAAGTGGTTCAAACCGGCCAAAGGGCAATTCGGGATAATTTACAAGTCCGGGGCGGATTATCCGGAATATCAGCCTGACTTCGTGGCTGAGACTAAGGACGTTATTTATATGCTCGAACCGAAGGCAAGGAATCAGATGGACAATGACGATGTGTTGGCCAAGCGAGATGCCGCGGTCACGTGGTGCGAGCGCGCGAGTGCTTATGCAGCAAGTTGCGGTGATAAGCCCTGGAGATACGCGCTTATTCCTCACGATTTGATCAAAGAAAACATGACGCTTGAATGGCTGGTTCAAACTTCCGGCCTCACGAAATGAGCGAACAAGGACCGACCCTTAATGTCCCCTGCGGGGTGGTTACTGGCTAGGATGAGAATCGACCCACGAGGAGAATGAGGTGCGTAAACTCATTACGATGGCGATAGCATATGATTTCGATGGGACCCTTTCACCGGGGAATATGCAGGAACATAGCTTCCTTCCGGATATTGGGCTGACACCGAACGAGTTCTGGAGTCTGGCGGATCAACTTGCCAAGGAACATGAGGCGGATAGCGTCCTAACGTATATGAATCTAATGCTGAAGAAGGCAGCGGGGGCAGACGTCCGAGTTAGAAGAGAAGATTTCAGGAGTCATGGAAGCTCAGTCAAACTGTTCAAAGGTGTCCCATCATGGTTTGAGCGTATCAATGATTATGGGAAGCACGTAGGACTCAAAGTGGAGCACTACGTCATTTCCTCCGGTCTCCGTGAAATGATAGAAGGCACAGCCATTGCGCATCAGTTCAAGATGATCTACGCTTCGGCTTTCAAGTACGACGCAAATGGCGTAGCTGAATGGCCAGCATTGGCAATAAACTTCACAACAAAAACTCAGTACCTGTTTCGCATAAACAAGGGTGTTCTCGATGTGTATGACAACAAGAAGATCAATGAGTTTGTGCCAATGGAAGAGCGCCCAATTCCGTTCGGACGCATGATCTTTATCGGTGATGGTGAAACGGACATCCCCTGTTTCAGCTTGGTCAAAGGCTTGGGTGGGCATTCAATTGCTGTTTACAAGCCCAGGACTAGAGACGCCATGGGGAAAGCACTGAGATTGGTTGACGATGGCCGTGTGAATTTTGTGGCTCCGGCGGACTATTCTAAGGGGAGCAGACTTGACACTATCGTTGGGGCAATAATGGAGAAGATCGCTCGTGACTGTGAACTGGATTTTCTCGGCAAGCAGGAATAACCTGTTGAAGTCTTCGATCTCATGGAATGGTCTCCCAAAATAAGACCACGCCGTCTTTTCCGGACTTGAATTGGGGGATCGCTACTAATAGATGAACTTGAACAAGCCCCGCGAAGTTGTGGGAAGTGCCCGTGCCAAATGCTCGAGGTGGAACACTTACCGTCGAGCCTATACGGGTTCGCCTGACTGGCCGGTCATTCTGCATTTGCGGAAGAAAATGTTCCTCAGAGCTGCAACGACAGCATGTCTTCATTTGGCACATGGCATAGTACTTGATGTTGGCACAGGGCCGGGGCGATTGCCTCTTCTCTTAGCTGAGCAGGCCCCGAATCTTACATGTATTGGTATCGATATTGAAGAGGTCCTCCTCCGCGATGCCGTAAGAGACGCGCGCCAGAATCAAGGGCATGATCGCATCTCCTTTTTGAAAGCTGATGCTTGTGCGCTCCCTTTTCAGGATCAGTCCTTTGATGCTGTGATCAGTATGTTTAGTCTCCACTTGTGGTCATATCAGGACAAGGCGGTTGCGGAGTTGCGCCGAGTGCTTAAGGACGAGGGGTTAGCTGTGGTTATGGTGGGCAGGCGGTATGTATGTCATAGAAAGTTTTGGACGTTGGATTATGTGACAAAGGACTCTGCTAAGAGCATGAAGGTACTACTTCATGACGCTGGCTTTGGCGATGTGGAAATAACATATTTTGAATATGGGGCGATGCAAATAGTCGGTCAGAAGTAGGTCTGGGTGTGAGAGCAGACAATCGCCCGTTGCCCTTACAGCTTATGGTCCTGTGCTATGTCCGTGTGCAGATCATCAGAAACACAGTGCAGCATCTGGAAAAAACTCGAATCCCGGAAAGGAGACGAGTGAGACCGATTCAACAAATCTCGGAATTGTCAGATCAATTTGCACATTATAGCGCTTTTAGGCTGTGGGTCAACCTTTCGTAACCCGATTTGGTGACTAGCACGGTATCCTCGATGTCAATGCCACCCCATCCCGGCACAACCAGTTTGGGTTCGATGGCCAAAGTCATTCCCGGTTGCAGCACCGTCTTGTTACGAGGCGCGATCAAAGGTTGTTCATCGATCTCCAGACCTACCCCGTGGCCGACGTATTCCACACCGCATTGTCCGTATCCCATGAAATAGTCGAAGCAATCATACTTGAGGGCAATCCTCTTGGCGGCATCATATATTTCGCTCACGGCTGCCCCCGGCTTGACGGCCTCGATAGTCTCGGTCTGTATCTCCCGGGTGATCTTGAACATCTCCTGCTGTTTAGCGTCAGCCTTTCCGAGAACGAAGGTTCTGGCCTCATCAGCATGGTATCCCTGATAGACGGTGCCTTTGTTGACGATCACCAGGTCCCCCTGTTTGAGGGAGCGCAGGGATGAGCCGTAAGGATGGGCGGGACTTGTGCCCACTGAGGAAATAGCGACGGCACCCCCGCAAATCTGATCCGTGTTCGGGCCTGAAGCCACCAACCCGAAGCAGCCCGAACCTGCCAGCATTCTGACCGACATGGCCTCCTCTGCGCCGATAGCCCGCTGCACCCTTTCGATCTCGCATTGAATCTCCATTTCGGTGATACCTTCTTTGAGCATTTCTCGGCATCTCTCGAATCCCTGGCGGGAGATGGCACTGGCTCTTTTGAGGAGTTTGATTTCCGCATCTGACTTGACCATCCGGGCGCTCAAGATGGCAGGGGAGATGTCTTCTATTTTGCAGTGAGGCAACAGACAGAGTAACTTATCCCAGAGGTTCGCGGAAATTAGGTCTTTTTCTACACCGATCGTTCTAGCTCCTGGGGCGATCTCGGCCAGCGCTATGATGAGCTTCTCCATGCCCTGGAAGCGCCTTATGTTGTCAGGTGGCAACCAACTGTCCCTCAGGGCCACGTCGATGCCCATTCTGACGAAAAGCGTAGGATCACCGGCGTTGGGTATGAGCAGGGTGGAATACGCTGCTGTTCCGGCAAAATAGTAGACATCCGGGTGATCGAAGACAAGGGCCACATCGATGTTTTGCCCGGCCATCCGGCTTCTCAGGTTAGCAAGCCTGGAGCGGTATTCCGCTGGTGCTATGTCGATCCGCTGGTTCATAGACCTCCTTATCTGCTAGGCGGGTTGTGTAGTTAGGGAAGCTCTGATTCAAGTAGTCATAAAATGTCTTCCGGCTGTTTATGTCCTCTGAAATCGAGGTTTAAAAGCCAGATTTGGCTGGCTTTCTATCTCCACCCCATTTTTTCGGGGAGAAATTCGTGATTTTGCGCAAACTAAGCCTTCATCAACAGTAAACCTCTGCGAACCAGATACAAGTTGGCTAGGGAAAATTGAATGAATACCTGGGCAGCATTCTTTGCCAGACCTTTGTATCGCGCCTTCCGATAACCCCTCAGATGCTTGACGACCAGAAAGACGCTCCCCGTTTGCCCGTGTCCGATCTCGGTCGTGATTCCAGTCCCGGTCAACTTGTGTTAGCGGATATCCTGTCGTTCCTCTACGATCAATATGCCACTCAATCCCCCGGGATTCAAATGCTTCACTCTTTCTCAAGTGACCGTTTCTAGTAGACCACTTCACTCACACAACATCAAGCCTTTTTCGGAAATGTTGCCCATGTCAGTGTGACATACTCAGAGGCGACACTCACTCATTTTGTCTGCTGTTGTAGATCGGCTATTCTTCCTGCATAATATTCACAAAAATAGACCACCCGCAAAGGCAAAGAGACGAAGCAGCGGAACATCAAAGGCGATGAACGCCCATACAGTAACAATGATGAGTTTCTGCCCATGGACCTGCCCTATCCCCGTCCATCATAAAGTCGATCGCATCGTTTCTTGAGAGGTGTTCTGTCGCATCCCCGAGTTCACGGACCAAATGAGACAAACAAAAGCCTGCGCTCCATGATTTGATCGGGCTGGCATGTGGGTCGAAACACTCAACAGGCAGAAGCGGCTTTCATATCAGATTCCAATGGTTGACCGAACCAATTGTTTGGTCATGGGGGTGTCGGTTTCCGGATTGGCAAAAGAGCTTTACCGACTGTCGAAAAACTCGTCTTCTCGCCAAATTCAAGCCTTTTCCACGTTCAGAAACTGGCATCGAAGAACAGTTTTCAAGCTTTCTCGACAGTCTCTTTGGGCGCACTCCGTTCGGTTGTCAAAATGGACATTGGGGTGGGTCAAGAAAGTGGCTCCTTCCTGCTGACAATACTGATTGCTATGGCGCCAATGCCGATTGCTATAGCGCCTATCAAAGCTATCACCCAGCCAATGTGGGGAGTAATGTCTATTCTTAAATCCCAAACCCGATAAGCCACACGGAAGTAGACAAAGTTCGCAATTATTACCACAGCAGATAATACGCTAAGCCAGCCCCAGAGCTTCTTGAATTGTTGGCCGGTGGCTAAAGCATAGGTTGTAGAGAGGATGGCAATGGATGCAAGAACGATCATAAGAATAAGGGGCAGAGTGGTCCCAGACCAGTGAGCCCCCGAATTAGCAATGAGGGAGGAATTGTTAAGAAAGTCGAATTTAAGGAAGGAATCATTACCACTAGCATATGAGGTATGTACGGAATACCAGTCCAGAGCCAAGGAGCTTAGCATCATTATGGCTCCAGTTATAATAGTCAGGAAACCCATGGCGATCCCTCTCTGTACCAATGCTATCTGTGCAATCGCTCTCGGTAATAAGGCTACCTGCGAATGTGGCTTCTTCTTGCTGCCAATACCGATTGCTATAGCGCCAATCAAAGCTACTACCCAGCCAATGTGGGGACGGACGTCTTCGCTATATTCTTTACCCGAATAGACCACAAGCAAATAGAGGAAGTTTGCAAGTAATGCCGCAGCAGACAATAAGCTAAGCCATATCCAGAGCCGTTTGAAGCGTCGGCCAGTAGCTAAAGCATAGAATGTGGAAAGGATGGCAATGGATGCAAAAACGATTACAAGGATAAGTGGCAGAGCGGCCCCATACCAACTAACCCAATAATCCACGGAACTGGAGTGGCGAAGATCGTCGAAATCAAGGAAGAAAAATTCGTAACCATATACGGTGTACCAGACCAGAGCCATGGCGGTTAGCATCATTATGGCTCCGGTAATAATGATAAGGAAACCCAGGGCGACCTCTCTTGGTAACAACGCTGCCTGTGAGAGTGGCTTCTCTGATTCTGTTGATGGAGGTGTTACACTATGCATGATCTGTCCAGGCTGCCTGACGCTCGAATCAGGAGAGACTTTCATACCAGAGTCCAATTGTTGACGAGATCGCAGGTTCGGCCAGAGGGGTACCGTTCTCCCTATTGACAAGGGGAGGGTTTATGGGTGTTGTACGCTACGTTTTGTGTGCTTCTGGGCTATTAGCCGGTGTAACCCATGTAGCCCAAGGAAGACACACAGATAAACAGGCGCAGCCAATATCAGCCAGACTTGCCAGAGGGAGTGTGATTTCTCCAGCTCTCCTGAGATAACAAAATAGAAGAATGCGATTACCAAGAATGTTGGTACGCTTGCGAATAATCTCCAGATGCCTGCTGATGTTATCAAGGCAAGGTACTGAAGTAAGACAAACAGCACGAAGAGAAGCAAAGTCATTTTTTCCCTTCATTATGATAGGTGAGGAGACGCTCTGATAGGGCTGCCTTGGACCGGTTAGCTCTTCCCGATCCTGAACATCTTGGTGCCGCAGGCTGGGCACACACCCTGTGTCGCTGGCTTTCCGTTCTTCATGGTGATGGCCTTCGGATTCTTGATCTCCTGCTTCACCCGACACTTGACACAGTAAGCTTGCATAGGCGCCTCCTGTATGAGTCGTGAATGATAGAGCATCCAAACTTGGGATGTCAATTGGAGGCAGGCAACAGTGTAGAACGAGCGATGGAGTAAACATTAAGTTGTTTTGTCACTTTTTGGGTAAATATGCGACTACGCAGTTCCCTACCCCGTCTCACAATAAATCACTTCTACCGTCAGATGTAACAGTCACAGGCTCATGGCTTGAGCGCCTCACTAGGATTGTATGAAGGACGTTTGACATGAGTATCATCATCCTGCCTTTCACCGATGACGACCGGGAATAGAATCATGAGCAGAAAACCGGATAAGGGCCAATGGCTTGCATGCCTTTCTGGTGCTGAAACATCTGTGGGTTTATCTGAAAGTGCGATGCAAAGCCTACTCAAAAAGCCCCGAATCCGTGGATTGTTGCCGAAGATTAAAGCCAAAGAGATTCACCGCTAAAGACACCTCCGGGGTGGTTGAAATAGAAATGGAACTGGCCCGGGCAAAGCGGGAGCTGGTTGAGACCCGGATGGAGCGGGACCTGCTAAAAAAGTAGCCGCGTACTTTGCCAAGGAGTCGCTGCCCGGTACGCGATGATGAAGAAGATGCGGCTTCAATACCCGGTGCCGATGATGTGCCGAGTTTATCAGGTGTCGGCCAGCGGCTACTATGCATGGTCGGAGAGACCGCCGTCGAAGTGAGCTCGTGAGGAAGCACGGCTGGAACTGGAGATCAAGGCAGCGCATAAGCGGACGCGTCAGACCTGTGGTCCGGATTGGTTGCGGCGCGACCTGGAGGAACACGACGTCCATGTCGGGATAGGGCGGATCAAACGCCTCCGGAAGAAGCTGGGCATATGCTGTAAACAGACAAAGAGGTTCAAGATGACCACTGACTCCAGGCATGTAGCGGAGAACCTGTTGAATCAGTAATTTGAGACATCCAGACCAAATGCCGTATGGGTGAGCGATATCACCTATATCCCGACAGGGGAAGGCTGATTGTATCTGGCCGGACACAAGGATCTCTGTATCGGTGAGACCGTTGGATATGCCATGGGAGAGCGGTTGACGAAGAGCCTGGTGAGTCAATCTCTGTTGAGGGCAGTGGCCGCGAAACGACCGGCAAAGGGGCTGCTTCATCACTCTGATCGGGGAAGTCAGTATTGTTCTTATGAATACCGGAGTTTACTCGAACGGTTTGGGATGAGGGCATCGATGAGTCGGAAAGGGAACTGCTATGACAATGCGCCCATGGAAAGCTTCTGGGGAATGCTCAAGCAGGAACTGGTTAACCACTGCAACTATTGACTATTGATGGTTCACTCTCACATGCGTGAGCCGCATGTGCCTGCTGCGCAATTTACCCTTGATGTCTTTCCCCAACAGACAGACCCCCCTGATGGATGAAACAGTCAGATCACAATGAAGGCACTGCTCCGGCCCCGTTACTGGTCAGGCTCGCCTGAAGATGGCCTGATTCGTATTATCGCAGTCCTATTTCATCTGACGTACTACAATCTGTGTTAAGTTCCTCAGTGATTAATTTCGACAAGTTGCTTCAGATTTTCTAGATATACATCACTTTTTGTCATGGTCTCTTCCACCATTGGCACCAGAAATACGCCAAGTCCCCTTCCCCTAACCTTGCTAATCAGAGTTATTTTCGTTCTATCATTCTCCTGTGCTTGAAAATCGAAGGAGATAGTGGTCTCAACACCCATAATCCGAGTGCTCACGATATGGGAATAAGACCTATCATGTTTGATTACTTCGGCTTCGGAATCTATGGACCAATTGCCTTGCTTCAGAGTCTGAATCAATATCGAGCCTCTTTGTATGGGGCCACCGCCTTTTACTTCTGACTTAGCAATTTGGAGTAACCATTTGGGAAGATTCTCCTGGTTAGTCACGTAATCGAAGAGTCGTTCAGGGGTTTCATTTATGATGATTTCTCTCGTGACTGAAGCCATTTGTTCTCCTTTCGTGACAATTTTTATACGGACATGCATTTTCCCTCACGTCTTTTCCAACCACGGGTCTTATACCCCACCCTACCTATTCTGCCACTTCAAGAGTTGGAATGGCTGGCTGGTAGAAAGACTGGATAGCTTTAAGGGACCATGGAGAGGTGTCGCACTGAATTGCAAGTTCGGACCTAATGGCAGATGGGTACGGCTGGAATTGCGAAGCCTGTTGAGCCAAGGATCGTACTGCTGGTCTCCAAGACTACATGGATGATTTTTTCTCTTCTACTCATCCATTATCGCTGATGGTCCACAAAACCACGAACAAATGTCCATATCCCAACCGCTCTCTTATCTGGATCAGTTTTCGGGGAGCAGGTCAAAGCGCTAAGTCTAGCCCTTTACAAACAAGAGCATTATGTGATTTCATAGCCATTCGACGTCATCGGGTCTCTCAGGCGGAGTCACTCCGTTGCAACCGGGGCCATTAGATACGCCTCAAGTTGTCCAATCCCCTCGTTTGAGTGGCTTGTTTCTGTATGCAACAGATGGTACTCCCTGACTTTCCGGGTTTCTTTGACTTCCTGCACTTCGATGTCATGGGGCAAGC
>JAQTRE010000102.1 GCA_028711995.1 Dehalococcoidia bacterium
TTGGCGCTTGTTTTGGCGCTAAATTCGACCCGCCAGCCGATTCACTCAGACTTTAAACTTCGCAGCATAATATCAGGGTGACTCAATCAGAATTCCGATACCGGCTTTTTGCAGGGACGCCAAAATTAAATAACTAACGCAGAAAGGAAAAGGATATAAAGTGATAGAGAAAGCTCTATTAGGTATTTGGGGCGTCATAGAGAAAAGGCCCAAAACGGTTTTGCTTGTTGCACAGATCCTGTTGATCGTCGCTATGATCGGCGCGAGCCAAGTCGAGAATTCCAACACCTACGCAGACTTCCTCAAGACGAGCTCACAGACTTACAAAGACTTGGTGGTGCTGGGGCAGAATTTCAGTGACGACCAGCTGGTTATCCTCATGGAAGGCGAAAACCTCCCCGAGGTCGTAACCGATCAGAATCTGGCGGCAATGAAGAAATTTGAGGACACTTTCAAGGGCAATCCGGACGTGCAGTACGTCATGACACCGGAGTTCATCCTCAGCATGGTAAAGGCCTCAGCAGTTGCCAAAAACCCTCAGGCTGCCGATGGTAAATCGAACGAATCATGGCTGATCGATCCTGCCACCGGAGGCCTGAACGGATCTGCAAGAGGCATCTTCATCAACGACAAAACCGGCTTGATGATACTGAGTTTCGAGGGAGGACTTGAATCTGAGGCCAAGAACGACCTGATCGAGGAAGCCAAAGACGCGGTTAAGGGGGCCGGTTTCGAGAACATCCAAATCACGGTCACCGGTTCCCCCATGATTATGAATTACCAGCTACAGGAGATTCCCAAGACCATTAACAAGATAATGGGGATTGCCATTATTGCCATGTTGATCGTAGTGGCATTTCTGTTCAAAGTCAGGGGGTTCTTCGCCTGGCGGTGGTTGGCCGTGGGTATCGTTGGCCTCGCGGTCATCTACACCATGGGTATCATGGGTTTTATAGGCTTGAATATGACCCAGGTTTCCCTGGCGGTCTATCCCATACTGTTCGGGCTAGGCGCGGATTACTGCATCCAGTTCTACAACCGTTATGATGAGGAACAGCGAAAGGGTTTGTCGGCGTCCCAGAGCGTGAGGAACACTCTGTCCCACATCGGCCCTGCCCTGGTCATCGCTATGTTCGTAGCCGCTGCCGGTTTTGCCTCCGTGCTGCTATCCTCATCCCCCATGGTGGCGGGCTTCGGCAAAATGCTCCTCATCGGTATTGGCGTGTGTCTGGTGGTTTCCATTGGGATATTGCTCCCCATCCTCTACCTGAGGGATCGAAAGCATGATGGTACCAACAAGCCTGAACCAATAGCCGACAGCGCTATCGATAAGGGAGCGTCATGGGTCGCTCACAAAGCGGTGAAGTATGTTGCCATCGTTTTGGTGATTGGTATAGCCCTATCAGCCTTCGGGTGGCATCAGGAGTCTAAACTGGAAGGCGGGGTTGGCTTGAAAGATTCCCTGGATAATGACCTGCCGGTAGTAAAGGACCTGCAATATCTGATGGCCCTGACCGGAGGGACCAGCTCGGCAGATATGGTGCTGACAGTTGAGGAGGGTAGGTCGGTTCTTGAGCCCGAGATCATGCAGTGGGTCATGGATCGCGAGAAGGCCCTCCTGGCAAACGACGGGCCCAACAATCCCAATAATCCCGGGCATTTCGCCGGTTCAGCAACCAGTATAGGAGACTACTTCGTGCGCACCCTCGGGGCGCTGCCCAAGGATGCGGCGACGGCAGATGCCTTTCTGAACAAGATTGACGAGAGGCTATGGATCAACCAGGTCTCCCGTGATCGCAGACACCTTCACATTTCGGCGAAGGCCAGTTCGGCAGAAGCTCAGGATAAAGCGATTATGAATGCCGACATGAATAGGGAGTTTGCCAACCCGCCGGAGGGAACCACCGTCCTGTTAAGCGGGAGCACTCTTCAGAATCCGAAACTGCTTGAGGATCTGGAGGACAGCCGTACCAAGTACACCTATATCGGACTGGGGTTCATCATCGCCGCGCTGCTGGTGGCTTTCAAATTCAAGGTCTCCAGAGTCGTGGTAGCCGCCCTGCCGGTTGTGCTTATCATGGGATGGTCTACTGCCATCATGTTTGCTCGCGGCATGCATGTAACCACGGTCATGGCGGTTATGCCGGCCCAGATCATGGGAATCGGCATAGAGTTCACCGTCCTGATCTTGATGCGCTACTATGAGGAGCGCGATAAAGGTGGAGCGGCTATGGATTGCATGGTCACGGCCATGAGCCGAATCGGACGGGCCATCATCGTCTCCGGACTGATGGTCGCCATAGGCTTCGGTTCGTTGTGGTTTGCCTTCGAGTTCCCCAAGATGACCGCGTTCGGGTGGATCACGGTGGCAGATATGATGCTGGTCATGATCAGTTCATTTGTCGTCCTGCCGGGAATCGTGGTCACCTTCGATAACTGGAGAGATAAACGCAAGAAGGCCGTCGAACCAGTCAAACAGACGGTTTCATGACAGAACTGACAGATTAAACCGCGGATTGTGTCCAGACAAGTTACGGATAGGTACACTCCTTATCAATCCGCTTCAGCACCAGGGGCTGCCTCTCTTTCGATGGAGGCAGCCCCTGGTAAGCAACTGGAGTTACGCTCGATATCAGTCTAATTCTGATTACCGATGGCTCTGCTGGTCCACCCTCCTTCGGAGGTAGGTCAATTCTGAAGAGATCAATTGAAACAGGTGGTGAGGATGAGCGAGAAAACCGCAAAAAGACCTCTGGATGAATTGGATCTGATGCTAATGAGGGAACTGGAAGTTGACGCCAGAAAGAGTGCCAAGGAACTCGCGGCCAAGTTGGGATCGAGCCATACCACGGTGGGTCGGCGGTTACAAGCCCTCCTGGACGAGAGAATTATTTCATTCGTTACCATCGCTGATCACAAAACTCTGGGATACTTAAGTCTGGTATTGCTGGGAATAAATGTCCGCCCGGGCAAAGCGGATGCCGTAGCTACCAAGATAGCCTCCCTCAATTATTCCAAAATGATCGGGTCAACCGCCGGCTGTTATGATTTGCTGGCATCGATAGTGATCGGAGGCCTTGAAGATATATGCGGACTTGTCTCCAATGACTTAGGTGCCATTAAAGATATCACCAACGTCGACTCCATGATCATCCTCGATATTTTTAAAAACGATTGGTCGTGTCTGACGGAGAAGGGCCATATCATCCAGCGTAATCCCACCAAAAGCTTTCTGGACGAATTTGAAAAATCCTTGATCCGCGAATTGGAATTGCAGCCCAGGGAGACCATTTCTGAACTTGCCAATAAACTGGGAACAAACCGGACCAATGTACGCAAGAGGCTAAACTCCCTCCTGGAGAGGGGAATTATTCGAATCGTCAGTGTGACGGACCTCTCCGCACTGGGTTACAAAATACGGATAACCGTACGCATGAAAGTCGATCCTTCTCGGATTCATGACATTGTCGAAAACCTGTGTGCTTCTCCGAATGTGACGCAGGTCGTGATGGTCACCGGGATGTTTGAGCTGTGCATGGTAGCGGTATTCAAAGACCAGGAAGAGGTGCATGACTTCATCCAGAATAGACTGGGCCGAATTCCCGGAGTGATCAGGCATGAGACGGTGCTAAATCTGAAGACCTACAAGCGTGGTTTTGGGCTGCCGCCTCTGCCCGGATAACAAGTAATAGACAGTAAAACGTTGACCTATCGGGTTTAACGAGGCTCTGAATAGGCCCCGAATCATGCGATAGTAATAGCGGATTGACTCAATTAGATACTTTGCGCGGACCGATCTGAAAGCCGCTGACATGCCGGACAATCTCACGATTCTGAACTTCCCTATTTTTTGTAGAGCACAATCTGACGGGGGAAATAGTTGAGAATGAAATACTCTGAGACCACTGGATCAGAGATTCCTCAGTATGTGTAACAAATGCCATAGCTACAAGTCTTTGCTTGGGCAGTAAAAAGCAATGATTGGAGGAGGAATGAACGAGGATTCATATGCCCAAAGACTTTCGGATTTCGTCGAAGGAACAGAGTTCGAAGATTTACCCGTCGAGGTTGTGGATTACACCAAGAGAATTATCCTCGACACGCTGGGATGTGCGATTGGCGGTTATACATTGAACAGGTCTAAACTCATTGTTGATGTTGCCAGAGAACTTGGAGGCAAGCCGGAGTCTAGCATACTGGTAACGGGTGACAGAGTCTCTTCCTCCGCGGCTGCATTCGCCAATGCAGACATGGCTAATGCCTTAGACGCTGATGACACGTTTCTAAACTACACGCATTTTGCCAATGTTGTGCTGGCTGATGCATTAGCCGTTGCCGAACGGGTCGGTGCTAATGGTAAGGACCTCATTCTGGCTGTGGCTCTAGGCTTTGACGTTGCTGCACGGATCAGCCTTTCGCTGACCTTCGCCGAATTGGCTGAGAATGGTCCTCGCTTGAAGATAGGACAGGTGACCGGCATGGGTTACATAACCATTGGGGGCGCTGTGGCAGCAGGGAAACTACTCGCACTGGACAGATTCAAAATGGCCGATGCAATAGGCATAGCAGGAAGTATTTGCCCGTCTCCTGCCGTAGGTAAGCTGGGAAGATCACCCAGATGGACAAGTCAAAAATACGCTCCCTATATGATCATGGGGCTTAGCGGAACGCTCGCCGCTTTGCTTGCTGCCAAAGGCTATCATGGGGATCGAACAATTCTCGACGGTGATGTCGGTTTCTGGCGCTTTCAAGGGGCGACGAGTTGTGCCTCAGAATTCATGGCTAACGATCTGGGCAGCAAATGGTGGATATTGGAGACCTCCGTGAAACCCTATCCAAATTGTCGGTACACTCACCCCGGCTTGGATATCTTCTTAAGTCTTATGGAGGAACAACAGCTGAACTCTGCGAACATCGAAAGCGTTACAGTGAGTGTCAATCCCGTTCTATGGATTCGGGCCGGTGTCTTTATCTGCACTAGGTCTCGATCCTCACGATATTGATACACCCCTCAACCTCCAGTTCAGTGTGCCCTATCTGATATCGCTCGCAGCGCTAGGTGTAAAACCAGGACCGGATTGGTATCACCCGGACAAGCTCACCGATTCTGAAGTAAGAGAGTTCATGGGAAAGGTCAAAATAGAGATAGACCCCAGGTCAGCCGCTGAGCTGGTGCGAGCGATACGGGAAGAGCCCACAAAGCGATTCCGAAAGTGTCCCGGATCCATCAGCGTGGTTGCTAAGGGCCGGACGTTTGATGCTGAAACAGACTATCTGCTTGGTGATCCCCACACTTCAAAAACAACTATGACGGACGATAGGCTGCGGGATAAATTCAGGACCTATTCGTCCGAAGTCTTGCCGCGGTCCAAGGTTGAAAAGGCCATCGAGACCGTCGACGCGTTGGAGAAACTCGGCAACGTAAACAAGTTGGTTGAATTACTGGTACGATGATTGTTGAAAATCTGTCAGGGTGCTGAAAAACGAGACCAGCAAGTCAATTCACGCAGAAAAATCGGATGGCGACTGAGGCTAGGTCTGTTTCTGACGGGGCATTCAGAGGCTGAATCAAAGAAAAACTGCTCTTCAATAGTCTGCAAGACCTCTCGGCACAAATTGATTACCGCGTCTTTGGCAAAGTTGAAAAATTAGAGGAGTATATGTGCCTCAAGACCTTTCCCAGGGAAGTCAGCAATTGGGCCTGCTCATCAGAATCGAGAACCTGAAAGGCATCACGAATGGCCTGGCTGTGTACGACCTTTTCAATAACACTCTCTCCCTTGTCGGTGAGATAGACGTATACTTCTTTGCGATTCTTTCCATCCCGTTTTCTCTCTAACAAGTTCGCCTTCTCCATTCTATCAAGGAGCCGGGTTGTTGTCGGTGGGCTGCACCCGAGCCAGTAGCTCAACTGAGCCATATTGACGGGATTTTGGGCTGCTTTGATGGCTATCAAAGTCGTTGCCTGGATAGGGCTGATCTGCATAGGCTTGAGTTCGCTAGCCCTTTCCATGCTCAGCATGTGCTTGGCCAGGTTAATTCGCATCCAGAGCTTGAAGGTTGGGTCGGAAATATCGATGCTCATGCGTCTTATTCTAGCGTTTGTTCCCTCAATATTCAATGCTTGTGACCAAGCCTCCCCATTCGTCGAAAGGGCCCCTAAGGCTTGTTGACAAGTAGTTGTTCGGCGTATATACTTCGTGTACGACAATTGTTAATTGATGCTAATGATTGTGGGATGGCAATGGTATTCACTGCAGCCCATGCTATTGGGTAAGCTCGTCAAGAAGCGATGCCTGATTTGAGCGGCCCATATGGAAGGAAACCATGGTGACGGTTGATGCCGAAATGAGTACAGGTATATCGACAGTTAATTGAACATCGTAACGGATCATCGTGCTGGATGACGGCATACGGTGCCATATTTATTGATCTGGATCATAGCGTGCAATCAGTTCGATGAAAGGGGGTGATAATACAGACAGAATAGGAATTCTCCAATCACGGGCAGATCGGGTTCCCGGGTGGTGTAGCACATATTGAGTATCGAAAAGGAAAATACGATCAGGAGGGTTGGAAATGAGAATGAGTGGAAATCTCTGGTACAGAGTTGCGATGCTAGTGTTGGTATTGGTATTGATAGTGCCCATCCTGGCAGCCTGTGGTGATGATGAAGAGGAATCCCCAACAGCTTCAGCAACGAATCCCGTGGCAACAACACCGGCAAAGACAACCCCTTCGGCAACGACTCCCACAGCGACGGCCTCTAAAGACCCGGTCAAGATCGGGGTTCTAATGTCATGGAGTGGTGCAATGGCTGCGGCCGGCACGTATGCGGACGCGTGCTTGAAGGTCATAGAACAGCAAATTAAGGACGAAGGAGGCATTTTGGGAGGCAGGCCTGTTCAATTCATCAAGCAGGATGACGCGGGTCAGGTCGCCGACACCTTCACCGGATTCAAAAAGCTGGTACTGCAAGAGGACGTGTCCGCTGTTGTCCTTGGCGGTGCAAGCGCATCGGCCCTTGTAGCTGCGTCCGACGCTGCAGAGGAGCATCATGTTCCGTTGTTCAGTATAGGTTCTTCTCCGGTAGACGCAGAGCTGGTTAACAAGCCATACACCATTCGCTGCGCCTCTCCGGATATCTACATTGTCGGCCAGGTGGGTATTGATTTCATAGTGAATGTTCTCAAGCCGAAATCGATAGGCTTTCTTATTGGGGACATGAAGGAAACGCGTGAACGCACGTCTATGATAAAGAAGGTAACGGAGGCTGCCGGTATCAAGACCGTGTCTGAGCAATACGTCGGGCTAGGCACCACCGACTTCAACCCATTCCTTACCCGTATCAAACGTGACAATCCCGAGGTCATACTGGCAGACAGCGGCGGTAGTGTGACGTTCTACGCTACGATCTACAAGCAATTACCTGAGCAAGGCGGCTTGGGCGATATCAAGTTTCTGAGCCTCAGTCCGGCCTCCACTAGTTCCAGCATCTTAAAGCTAGCCGAGTCCCTGGGGGAGGGGAGTTACCACTATGGCTTCTGGATACCCGGGACGGACAATCCCGGCACAAAGGAGTTTGAGCAGTATGGTGCCCAGTTACTCCCTGATGTTGCCCTATCATCAAGCCATGTAACGCAGTATAACGCTATAAGAACCGCGATTGAGGCTATAAAACTCGCCGGCTCGGATAAACCGGAAGATATCGCGAAGGCGGCCCGCTCGGGCAATCTGGTCTGGGAAGCACCGACGGGAACGCTCAAGTTTTTTCCTGATGGCAAACACAGTTTGACAGGCCAGTTTTACATTTTGGCAAATGGCACGCTTACAGAAGTAAAATAGTGGCTTCAATAGATGGGGGATGTCAGGTTCCAGTAGTATGGGTGATATGAGAGCACACGTTCTTGCCCAAGAGACGCCAGGATCGTTTGAAACTGGACACTGAGGTGCGGATTTGTTCGAGGAGCATCAGGGAGATCACGTGGGAATATCTGACATCCCCCTTAACCAAAGCCCATACCTGTCTTGACTCAGGGAGCCAATCTTATGCAGATTCCATTGATCTCACCGGAGTGCCAAACATGAGTGAACACGCAACGGAAGAGGATATGGGCAAATTCGATCTTACGTTGATCAGGGAAACAGAGATTGATGCTAAGAAGAGCGATGAGGAGGCAGCGAAATGGCGAGTTATCAAGTGCTCGAAAAACCTGTGTTGACGGACAGAGTGAAAAGGGTCAAGGATAGTTTTTTTGAAACCGAGGTCAAGCTGTCTTCGGAGCGGGTGAGGTTCCTGCTGGAGGCCTACCGCGAGGCCGGAGGAGAACCGATAGTCATAACCCGGGCAAAGGTATTGGATAAATACTTGCGGGGAATGACGTTGTACATTGACGAAAACCCCATTGTAGGCAGCCTCACTCAGTACCGCCGAGGTGTCAACCCCTATCCGGAGTATTCATCCAGCTGGTTCAAGAGGGTGCGGAAGAGCACTTTCGGAGAGTTGAACTTGAGTCCGGAGGACAAGGACATACTTGCTGCTGCTGGCGAGTATTTTCGGGACAAAGATCAGATGTCCAAAGCCGAAGAAATCTTCAGGGGTTTTACGGGGAAGGAGCGTCGCGGATTCGTCAAATATGGCGTATTTACTGATACTGTTGGCATCAGATTAGGCTTAACCAACGTGGACTATGGAAAAGTGCTCGACAAGGGACTGGAAGGTGTGATCAGTGAAGTAGAGCAATACCTGGCAAATCTCCCTGTGGTGTCGTACGAGGATTTCAAGAAGAGGGACTTCTACGTGGCGGTGATCATTGTGCTGAAGGCCATTATCGCCTGGGCCGATCGATATGCGGCTCTGGCTGATAGCATGGCGGAGAAAGAGGCTGATGCCAACCGGAAAGCAGAGCTGCGAAGCATCGCCGAAACCTGCCGGTGGGTGCCGGCCAAGCCGGCCGGAAGCTTCCGCGAGGCAATGCAGTCGTTCTGGTTCATTCATACGGTTGCATGGATAGAGGCCGCACAGCCGGGCATCGCCCCTGGGAGATTCACCCAGTACATGTATCCCTTCTACAGCAAGGATCGCCAGGCGGGGAATATCTCTGATGAAGAGGCGGTAGAGTTGATGGAGCTGCTGTTTATCAAGTTTTCGGAGATGGGCCAGCATCTGAGCGAAATAGAGGCCACCGGGATTCAGCTCCATACCGGCCAGACGGTGGCGCTGGGCGGATTCACCCGCGATGGTAAGGACGCCACCAATGAGCTGGACTTCCTCTTCCTGGAGGCTGAAAAGAACGTGCGGATGATTCAGCCGAGTACGGTGGTGGTGTGGCACAACAGGCTATCGAATGAATTCCTGATGAAATGCGCCGAGGTGGTCAAAATTGGCCTGGGGAAACCGGCCTTCATCAATGGGCACATTGCCGTGGAACGCGCTCTGGATCGCTGGAAATGCTCACTGGAGGAGGCACACGATATTTCGATTATAGGGTGTGTTCAGACGGCACCCTCCCATACTTCGGATACCGTCTGGGGGGCTTTAATCAATTTCCCCAAGGTTCTGGAGTTAACGCTCAACAACGGAATTGATCCCAGGTCCGGGAAGCAACTGGGGCTTCCAACCGGTAAGGCCGAAGATTTCAAAACATACGAAGAATTGACCGAGGCCCTGAAGACACAGTTGCACTATTTCATCAAGCTGTGCCGAGACATCATCCGCATCACCGAGAATGTCGATGCCGAGTATTTCCCCACGCCCTTTGCTTCTGCTCTGACGGATGACTGCCTGAAGCATGGCAGGGATATTCTCGGGGGCGGTGCCAAATTTGGCAGTGACTCCGATTGTATGGTGGGCGTGATAGATGTAGCGAACTCCATGGCGGCCATCAAGAAAGTAGTCTTTGAAGAGAAAAGCGTCACCATGAAGGAGCTGCTTGAAGCCCTCAAGGCAAACTTCGAGAGACACAAGGATCTGCAGCGCTTGCTCCTTGCCGCTCCTAAATACGGCAATGACGACAGCTATGCCGATGAGATGGTGACGTATTGGTATGATGAATTTTGCAGAGAAGAGCTGACCTACAAGTCCCGTCTGGGAAAGGATGACAACAGGCCTCATGAGGTTGTCGTCTCGATTCACAGCTGGTATGGGAATCTGGTCGGGGCGCTCCCCAGCGGCAGACTGAGTGGGGTTGCCCTAACTGATGGAAGCACGTCCGCTACCCCTGG
>JAQTRE010000103.1 GCA_028711995.1 Dehalococcoidia bacterium
TGTCCTCCAGTGCAGCCTGCTGGCGCAGTCTGGCATTCTTAAGCAGGCGTTTGAGCCGCTGGTTATCCCGGTAGGTCTTCTCATCCTGCACCAAGAGCCCCACGAACTCGGCATGGGACAGCTCGGCGTGGCTGGGATGATTGAGCCTCTCCTCGAATCCTCCGGCCATGCCGAAGAGCTTGAGTATGTTGAGCGTGGTTATGGTTTGTTCCTTGAGCACGTTCTTCCTCCTGATTAATGGTGATAGTATTCCCTGCCTCGGATGTTCTCATGCAGCGGCAGGGTTGCCTGTCGGGACGTTTTTTCGCCATCCTCATGCCGATCGAGGCCCGAAGCCAAGATGGCTTTCACTGACTTATAAGAACAAGTATTGTACTTGAGAGCCCTCTGGGCTGCCGCCTCCAGCCGTTCCGGCTCATAATGTCGGCCCAGGCTGAGGATGCCCAAGCAGGCCCTGTACCCCTGTTCCGGATAGGTGCGGGCAGTGAGGATCCTCTCCACCAGCGCCGCGGTGGCGACTCCGGTTTTGCCGGCCCACTGAATGAAGCGGGATAGGGTCCACTCGGCGTACCGGCGGTGCTCGGGCGGCATGTGTTCGGGGAGCGTGCTGGCAATTCCCCTGACGTGTGACCGGGCATGAGCGGCTACCCGCTCACCCTTGTGGAAGGCCTCCACGGTGGCGGCAGCCAGTCGGATATCCAGGGTTTCCCGCAGCAGCCGGAAGGGGACGCTGTAGTAGTGATGGTCCACCTCGATGTGGTAGTCGATGTTGACCTTGGCCTTGCGCCACTCGGCGTACTCATAGGGGTGTTGGGGCAAGGGCAAAGCATTGGGGCGATCTGTGGTCTCAAACACCTCCCTTCGGCTCTTCCCCAACCGGCGCAGGGGACGGGTGTTGAGATGCTCCAGACACTCGCCAATAGCAGAGTTGAGTTCCTTCAGGCTGTAGAAGGTTCGCTTACGCAATACCGCCAGGAGCCATATCTGGGCGATCAGAACTCCCACTTCGGCTGTAGCCTTGTCCCTTGGCTTTGCCGGACGCGCGGGCAGGACGGCACAACCGTAATGTTCGGCAAGGTCGGCATAGGTGGGGTTGAGTTCCGGCTCATAGTAGCAAGCCTTGGCAACGCCGCTCTTGAGGTTATCCGGAACCAAGACCCGGGGAACCGTACCGAAATAGTCCAAGGCCCGCACATGGGAACCGATCCAGTCGGGGAGTGTCTGGGTCAGCGTCGCCTCCGCATAGGTGTAGTTCGAGGCACCCCACACGGCGACGAACAGCTGGGTGGGAACCAACTCCCCGGTGCGGGCATCGACGATGGCCAGACCATCGCAGTAGTCGATGAAGGCCTTCTCTCCGCCCCGGTGTTCCTGGCGCATGCAGTAGTCCAGCTTGCTGCGCCAGCGGCGGTAGTACTCGCAGAACTGGGTGTACTGGTAGCCCCCAGGGTGCTGTTCCTTGTACTCCAGCCAGAGCTGGGTCAAGGTCAGGTTGATCTTGCGGTATCGGCGCAACTCTCTATAGATGTACTCGCAATCCGGGGGTGGACGATGCACCGAGCTGGGCACATGCTCCGTAGGAAAAAGTCGCGCCTCCAGTTCGCTATCGCTGAACTCGGCCGATTCGGGCCACCTCACGCCAGCTGCCCTGGCCCTTATCAGGTAATCGCTCACCGAGCTTCGGGCCACATTGCAGCTTCGCGCTATCTCTCGATTGGAAAGGCAACAGGTATACTTCAGACGTAGAACTTCTTTGATCTTGCGCACAGGCAACCTCCTGTTGGCCATAACAACCACCTCCGAGAAGTGATTCTATGGCTTTGGATTGCCCGGCGCTGCCCTCATCCCTTTAGAACCTCAGTCGGATGGCCGATTTGGTCCGAGACGCTGGCCGGATTGCACAACATCATTGATAAGTTGACTACCTTAAACTAGGACATTTCGTTTGTTTTTGTTGCATGCCCAGTATGCCTGTGGTAAGCCTAGAGCCTCCATGTTTGGTATGTTGAATAGTTGAAGGTCACTCTTGGTATGCGGATACGATGTTCGTGCAGACCTGCATCGGCGCATACCTTGATCCTTTGACCTGTCACGCCTCCGGCGAGCTAAGGAGCCAAGCCTCTTCCCCTAAATCGGAGCTATCTCATATTCAGTTAATTTATAACACATACTGTATTATTTGTTACCTATTTGTCACAATTAGTATATTAACAACCGTAAAACATCTTAACAACGTTGACTTTTTGCCACAGTGATGATAGGATTCGAATAACATCCTACTACGATGATCGAGTGAGTGCAAGTGGGGGCACGTGGGGTCATCAAACCTTCGAACCACGAATCATCTGCAGCAAGGGGGATGATCCTCCTTGGTTCGGATAAAGCGAAAAGGGGATAAAAGTAGATGAGGCTCAAACTAAATGACTTGTAGAGGGCGGCCTTTGAGTTGGTTGGCATCATAGGCCGCCGTTATTATACAAAATATAACAATCTTAAACACATTAGGAGGAGTTGCTATGGCCATGATTCTAGAGGGAATCCGGGTTCTCGACCTGGGGCATTGGATTCTGGGTCCGGGAGCGGCAGCTTTGCTGGGAGATCTGGGTGCCGACGTCATCAAAATCGAAGACCCGGTAACCGGGGATGCGTCTCGCGGTATGATGGCGGCCCAGAAGGCAACGACTAGAATAGGTGGGCGTAACTGGTTTTTTGAACTGGGCAACCGCAACAAGAGATCCGTCACCCTGGATCTCGGGAAACCGGAAGGCAGGGAAGTTTTCTACAGTCTGGTGAAGAAATCCGATGTGGTGGTTCATAACAAACGCCCAACCGGTTTGGCAAAGGTGGGTGTAGATTATGAGACGCTCCGCAAACATAACCCTCGCCTGATCTATGCCACAGCATCGTCCTATGGGGCAAAGGGGCCGGATGCGGATAAAATCTCCTTTGATATCACCGGGCAGGCCCGATCAGGCTGGATGTACTTCGCCGGAGAGCCGGATATGATTCCCGTGCTCACAACAGGCGGCCCGGCCGACCGCGCCGGTGCCATCATGACGGCCTTCGGGATCGTGGCGGCTCTTCTGCATCGGGAGAGGACAGGGGAAGGACAGGAAGTAGAGACTTCTCTGCTTGGGGGGGTGCTCAGTCTATTCAATATGAACATCGATTTCTACAGCCTTCTGGGACAGAAGTTGCCCCGGTGGAAACAAAGCACCATGGCGAATCCGCTTTGGAACTACTACAAATGCAAGGATGACAAGTGGATCATGATGGCGGGCATCCAGGCGGATCGATACTGGGAAGATGTATGCAAGGCTTTGAGTCTGGAACACATTATAAAGGACCCCCGCTTTGAAAATATGATGATCCGATCGGAGAACAATGCGGCGTGCATTGATCTCTTCAATCAAGCCTTTGCCACCAAGCCCAGGGCAGAATGGATGGAGATTCTCAAGAAGTCCGGAGATCTTGTATTCGAGGAAGTGAATGACATACAAGAGGTGTTTAAGGATCCTCAGGTGCGAGCCAACAACTACATTGTAGATTTCGCTCATCCTGTTTGGGGAAAGGTTAGCCTGCATGGGTTCCCATGGAATTTCAGTCGCACCCCGGCCTCAATCCGGTTACCCGGGCCGGAGTTCGGCGAACATACTGAACAGGTTCTTAATGAGGTCCTGGGTTACGATTGGCATCAGATTACCAAGCTGAAGGATTCAAAGGTGATTTGAGCACCACACCGAGGCAGGTCAAATATTTGGATGCATAATTCAGCGAACCTGCACATGTAAGGCACCCATATAGGAAAGGAGGAGAAAATGTTAGCGAAGATAAGCGGAGCCTGGTTTGGACTGATCAAGAGCAAGCCAATTATATGGATTCTAGTGGCCCTCTTATTATTGATTCCGGCGGGGATATTGGCCACAAATGTGTCGTTTGGCTCCGACTATACCACCATGATGAGGAAAGACTCCCAGGGGTACAAGGAGATGGTGGAATTCGACAAGTACTTTGCCAGCGAAAATATGATGGTGATCATGGAGGCTGACCATGACATCCTAGTCAATGAGCAGAACTATGCTGCCCTCAAAAAGCTGGAGGACGGGGTAAGACAACTCCCTAACGTGTTCAACGTGCAAAGCCCCGCGTTCATGGTCGAGTTCATGAAGGGGATGCTGGGGCAGCCGAACGCCTCTCCCGACGACATGATCATGGATCCTGCTAACCCTGGTCAAATGCGAGGCACGTTTAAGAGCTTCTTCTTCAATCCGGATGCCATGCGTCTGATCATAAACCTCAAAGGAGACCTCACGCTTGACGACAAGGGGGAGCTCGATAAGTCTGTGAAAAAGCTCACTGCCGAAGCCGGTTTCTCACCGGATGTGAAGACCACTTGTACCGGGGTGTCCTATGTCATCGACTATGCCAATAACAACATAGCCGATGCCTTGACCGTCATCATGATAATCGCCTTTATATTGATGTTCCTAGTACTGCTGTTCTTCTTTAAGATGCGCGGCTTCTTCGCGTGGCGGTTTTTGGCTCTCGGCGTGGTGGTCCTCGGCCTCGTCTATACGTTCGGAATCATGGGCATCGTCGATCTCAACGTCGCCCTGGCTTCCGTGGGTGCTTTCCCCATCCTGCTGGGTTTGGGAGTGGACTATGTGGTCCAGTTCCATAACCGCTACGATGAGGAACAGGGAAACGGGAAGACTGCCGATGAAGGAGGTTTGATCACCTTCACCCATATCGGGCCGCCCATCATCATAGCCGTGGTCGTCGGTTGTGTAGGCTTCGCCACGGCTCTCCTCTCCAAGACTCCGATGGTTCAGGATTTCGGCTGGATGCTGATCATCGGTGCGCTTGTTCTTCTGGTTGCAGCGCCTACCATTCTCATGGCCAGCTTGTATCGGCGAGATCAGAATAAGCCGGCCCAGGCGGAGAAAAACATTACCCCTCCTGTTCTCGAAAGATGGCTGGGACATCTTTCGCCCAAGGTCGTCAAGTACGGCATCCCCATCATTATCATCGGCGTCATACTGACCGGACTGGGCTGGGCTGTCGAAGGGAAGATCAAGACGACGGCCACCGCTACGGATTTTGTGGGCAGTGACGTGCAAGTAACCAAAGATTTCAAACATATGGTCGATCTGGCTGGAGGAGCGTCAGCTTCGATGTCGCTTATTGAAGTTCCGGACGCAACCGATCCCCAAGTGCTTCAGTGGATGGTTGACCGCAAGAAATATGCGATGGACACGTACTCGCGAGCCGACGGAAAAGGCACTGTCAACAGTCAGACTTCCATTGCTGACCTGATCATGAATTTCAGCGGCGGGAAGTTGCCGGCCACTGCTGAACAGGCCAAGGCCATCGTGAATATGATCCCTGAGCCGCTGAAGAAAAACTTCATCACCCCGGACTTCACAAAGGCCAACATTGCGACCGGCCTGCAAACCTACGATCAGGAGTCCTACTATATCGCGCGGGATGAGGTGACGGATATTTTCAGCCCCAGCACACCGCCTCCCGGTGCGACCCAGTATATTGCCTGGACGGGCACGATCTCCATGTCCACCACAGTCGCCGATGACCTGGCTGACAGCCGCGACAAGATGACGTTTTGGGGAATCGGCCTCTGTCTGATTGCCCTGCTGGTGATGTTCAAGCTCAATTGGAAGAGGGTTATTACGGCTGCCCTTCCTATCGGATTGATCCTCGGATGGTCCAACGGCCTGACGTGGTTGATGGATATCAAGGTCAATCCCGTCATGGCGACCATGACCGCTCTGATCCTGGGTATCGGTACCGAGTTCACCATACTGCTCCTGATGCGCTACTATGAGGAGCGGGACAAGGGCGCGAATCCCGTTAAATCGATGAGTATTGCCATGACCAAGATCGGACGCGCGATCATCATCTCCGGGTTGATGGTGGTCATTGGCTTCGGTTCGATGATATTTGCCTTTGACTTCCCCATCATTGCCGATTTCGGCAAGGTCACTCTCATCGACATGGTGCTGTGTATCATCAGCACTCTGGTGGTGTTGCCGGCCATTGTGGTCACCTTCGATATGTGGCGTGAAGGGAAACAGGGAGTCAAAGAGACAGTCAAACAAACAGCCTAACCTTGAGGATCTGGACAATCAGGCTCGATCTCGACCTGTAAGGCAGGCCAAAATCGAGCCTGACCATATAACCAGACCGCGTCTAATATAGGAAGGGAGTACAAGATCATGAAAAAGATACTTGAAGGGATCAAAGTCATAGACTGGGGTCAATGGGTTGCGGTACCACAGGCGGCAGCGTACCTGGGAGATTTGGGGGCCGATGTGTACCATTTGGAACAGAAGGGGGTGGGCGATCAGTTTCGCGGTATGCGCGCTTTCGGCGGGGTTTCGATGATATTGCCGCAGGGAATCAATGTGGTATTTGAAACCGATAACCGCAATAAGCGAGGCCTCGCTCTGGACATGAAAAAACCATCCGGCAAAGAGATCCTGCATCGGCTGATCAAAAATTCCGATGTATTCATGACCAATATCGAGCCGGATACGATCAACAGGTTTGGCATGGACTATCCGACGCTATCCCGAATCAATCCCAAGTTGGTCTACGCGCGCATGAGCGGATATGGGGAAAAGGGCCCTGATGCGGATATGCCCAGTTTCGACAATATGTTTCAAGCGCGAGCCGGGATCATGATGACTGCCGGCGACGGGTCTTCGCAAGAGCCTTGCCTTCCGGCGGTGTTTGTGGGAGACGAGGTCGCGGCGATGATGGTTACCTCCGGAGTGCTGGCGGCACTTCTGGCCAGGGAAAGACATGGCATAGGGCAGGAAGTCAAAATCTCCGGGCTTAGGGCAACCATGCAGTTGGTCGACCAGTGGATCAACATGTACCTGCTCACCGGAAAGGAACTACGCCGTACCGAGCTCCACAACCCCCTCAGTGCCGTCTTCCATTATTATCAATGCAAGGACGGAATTTGGATTGCGTTAGCTGCGCAGAGAGCCATTGACTGGGGGCCTCTTTGCAAGGCAATCGACATGCCGGAATTGGAGAAGGACCCTCGCTTCGATAAGCTGGAGAAAAGGATGCAGAACCCAGAACTGGCCAGAACTCTAGAGGGCGCTTTCCAGCGAAAGACGAGCGAACAATGGATGGAGGTATTCAGAAAAAGCAGGCTGGCCGCTGGTGCTGTCAATACAATAGCACGCGTGGTGTCGGACCCTCAGGTGGTTGCCAACGAGTATATTTGTGATTACGACCATCCCGTTCTGGGAAAGATCAAGGTCCTTGGTCCTACATGGGACTTTACCAAGACGCCTGCGGGACGTACTCGACCTGCACCCGAATGTGGACAGCATACGGAAGAAATTCTGACTGAGGTATGTGGATATACTTGGGATGACATAGCTCGCTTTCAGGAGGAAGGGGCAATCTAGAGTGTTGTATTCGCACCTCCTTGGGACATCATTGCACCCGCTTAATGTGGTGCAATGACTGGTAGCAGGTCAACGGGAAGCGACGAAAATGATGACAGGATGCAAGAGGCACCAGGAGGTCAGATGAGCGAAGTTAGCGATTACGCTGGGCCATTCAACCCAGACACAAAGTATGAGGATTTCTCCCGGGATACGCTCCTGAAGCTACTCTCTTTGCAGTCTGATTACCTGCAGAAAGCGGATGGGTTGTGGTACATCACGGTCAAGAACATGGTGGGCGACGATGTGGCCTTTGAGAGTGACATGTGGGTCTGGGAAAGGGCCAACGCCTGGGAATTTGCACAGACGACCAAACTGTTCAAGATAGAAGGGCATGACGTTGCCGCCCTGCTGAAGGCCATGCAAGTGAGTCCATGGCTCAGGGCTTGGAAGGCTCGCTACGACCTCAAGAATAGCAATCACGGCATCATGACGATCGTTCATTGTCCCACTTTGTTAGGTCTTGAAAAAGAGGGTCAAGGCAGAGAAAAGCGGATATGCCACGTATGGGATCGGAAATGTAAACAACTTCAGGCGAATTTCTTCGACCCGAAGATAAAGGCAACGGCCCTGAAGCTTCCTCCTCGTAAAAGCAAAGATGACATCTGCTGTCAATGGAAATTCAAGCTGGAACCTTGACAGCAGATAGAAAAGCATTGAAAAGCTTGACTGCCTGGCCCTGGATTAGCGTCATTTTGAATGCTATGTAGAATAAGTATCAGGGCCGGAGAAAACAACGAAAGCACTGATCATGCGTAAGAAACACAAGGAGGTCAGATGAGCGAGTTAAGCGATTACTCTGGGCCATTTAACCCAAACGTGAACTACGAACACTTCTCAAGGGATGTTCTTGTGAAGCTGCTAACTCTGCAGGCCGATTACCTGCAGAAAGCCGATGGGCTCTGGTATGTCACCGTCAAAAACAGGGTGGGGGACGATGTAGCCTTTGAGAGCGACATGCGGGTCTGGGAAAGGGCTCATATTTGGGAACTTCAACAGACCAGGAGACTGTTCAAGATGGAAGGGCATGATATTGCCACCCTGTTGAAAGCCCTGCAGGTCAGTCCCTTGTTGAGGGCTTGGAAGTGCCGGTACGAACTCAGAAATCCGAATCACGGCATTTGGACTGTTCTTCATTGTCCCAGCCTGGCGGGCCTGGAAAAAGAGGGCGAGGGTAGAGAAAGGCGCATATGCCATGTATGGGAGACCAGACACATCCGGTTTGTCGCGGACTTCTTCAACCCCAAAATAGAAGTCAAGGCTTTGAAGCTTCCTCCACGGAAGAGCAAAGACGACATCTGCTGTCAGTGGGAATTCAAGCTGGAACCGTGACAGCACAGGGGCTGAGGGCTCTTGGTGCAAATCAAGACACAAGAGCGATGTTCAAATGACTCACGACGCAGAAGAAATCCGTGTCAAGTCTGGTGAGATGCCCCCTGTTTGTGCCCTCTACTCTTCCGAACTTAGTGCCCCGATCGTAAGGTCGAGGGATGAAGTTATTGGGGGCCTCTTCCCCCGATCTAATTTGCTGCCATATTATATTACTAGTTGCACCATATGATACATATTTATGGTAAAGAGGTGTATTATGGAGCAATATACGGATGATTAGTGTTGATTTAATCCCTTAAGAGTGGTATATTTACACTGGAACAAACGAAGGCCAATCTCGTGGCACCTGAGAATGCATTTGGGCATCAACCGATACGAACAGAAATCATGGTAGTAGAAGGATAATTCTCTCCTATCTGACAAAAGAAAATAGTTGCGTTTTCCGGACCAAACTGGGCCACTGTTCCGGAGTCAAAGTGGGCCAGGGTTCTGGACTAAACTGGGCCACCTTAACGGAGCAAAGTGGGCCACTTTCACCGGAATACGCAAATAGTACCGCCAACGAACAAAAGAAGGAGGTCGGATCATGGTACTGAAGATGGCAAACGGCGCACAGAAACAAACGCGATTCGCTTTTGGCGAGAGGGCCAAGAAACTCAAGAGCAAGAGGGTTCGCAAGAGCACGATAGTCTCCAGGATAGATGGCACGAAGGGTCCGACCACGAAATACACCTACTTGCCGGGGGTCAGGATTTGCTTTGATACGGCGAGATTGATGACCGAATCTTACCAGTCTACCGAGGGGCAGCCTGAGGTTATCAGGAGAGCCAGGGCGATGGATCATATCCTGAGCCACATGACGATATACATTAGTGATGACGAACTGATCGTGGGGAATATCGCCAGCGACCCCTATGGTCTGCCCATCCATCCCGAACTCCAGTGGAAAGATATGGACAAGGCCCTCAAGGGCGATATGGCGGACATGGTGGATGAACGCGGCAGGGCGGAGTGGGAGAAGATTCGCGACTACTGGAAAGGGAAAACCATTGATGACAGAGTTCTCGCCATTCTGCCTGATGAGATAAAGAGGGTTCTGGGACCGACGGGTAAGACGGAGATGACCTGGGCTGCCCAATGGTCGTCACAGAAGGGATTGGGTTCTCCCAACTATCACACGCTCTTTGAACTGGGGCTCAACGGAGTCATCGGTAAGGCCGAAGACAGACTGCGCCAACTTGGAGCCGAACTGAAAAACGAGAGTATCTCCGGCGATGAATACATCGATAAGATCAACACTCTTCAGGCAATGATTATCGCCAGCAAGGGGATGATCAAGT
>JAQTRE010000104.1 GCA_028711995.1 Dehalococcoidia bacterium
TATCGGCGCTAACTGGCAGAATGTGTTCGTGGGGGAGATCATCGGGATTGGGCCACATCCTAATGCGGATAAGTTGCGTCTGGCTACGGTCACTTTGGGGCAAGAGCCAATCACCGTGGTCTGTGGCGCGCCTAATATCGCCGTCGGGCAGAAGATCGCCTTTGCCAGAGTGGGAGCCAAGCTCTTCGACGGCCACTCTGGGAAATATATGGAACTTAAACCTGCCAAAATCCGCGGCGTGCAATCGGAAGGGATGGTCTGCTCCGAGAAGGAACTCGGAATTTCCGATAGCCATGAAGGGATTTTAGTGCTGGCTCAGGATGCACCCATAGGTCAGCCGCTGGCTGATTACATGGGCGATACCATTCTCGATGTCACCGTCACACCCAACCGTCCCGATTGCCTGAACCTGATCGGCATCGCGCGCGAGGTGGCGTCATTCACCGGAGCTAAAATGAGGTTGCCTCAGGTTCAATATCTTGAAGACGAAACTGCCACAAAAGACTTGATCTCTATCGAAATCCTGAACCCGGACCTCTGTCCCCGATATTGCGCCGGAATTATCAAGGATGTCAAAATCGGGCCGTCTCCTCGATGGATGCAGGAGCGATTGCTGGCTGCTGGGATGCGCCCGATCAACAATATAGTTGACATAACTAACTTCGTCATGTTCGAATACGGCCAGCCGTTGCACGCGTTTGATTATTATGGAATCGGCGGGCAGAAGATCATCGTCCGCCGTGCCGGTGCTGGCGAGAAAATGACCACTCTCGATGGGCAGGAGCGGCAGCTTACTCCGGAAATGCTGGTGATTGCGGATCAGACTCACCCGGTGGCTCTGGCGGGGGTGATGGGCGGAGCGGATAGCGAAGTGACCGAGGTGACTACCACTATCCTGCTGGAATCGGCTAATTTCAATAATGTCAGTATCAGGCGCACCTCGCGCGGGCTGGGGTTGATCAGCGAGGCCTCCCTTCGATTCGATAAGGGGCTTAGTCAGGGATTGCCCATGCCGGCGATTCGGCGGGCCATCCAGCTGATGGTTGACTACGCCGGAGGCAAAGCCACTCAAGGAATTGTCGATGCTTATCCCGGATTTACTCCTGCCAAGTCCGTCACACTCACTGGCGAGCGGGCCAAGCAGGTGTTGGGAATCGATTTTGGCATGGATCGCATTCGCAAGACGCTGGAATCGCTGGGATTCGAATGTCAGGCAGAAGGCGCTTCGGAGTTATCGGTTTCCATTCCGTACTGGCGGACGGATATCAAATTGCCGGATGACCTGATCGAGGAAGTGGCTCGAATCATTGGATACAGCGAAATTCCTACCACGATGCTGAGCGGGGCAGTCCCGTATCACAATCCCTCACCATTACGCGGCCTTCGGATGAAGATTCAGGACATTCTGACGGGCTGCGGAATGCAGGAAGTCATCAATTACTCGCTGACCGGCGAGGATATGCTGAAGAAGCTTCGCTATCAGGGAGAGTTCGGCGTGCCGATGAAACTGGCCAACCCGATGAGTCGCGATCAGGAATTGTTGCGCCTGAGCCTTAGAGGTGGACTTTTGACCAACTTTGTTGCCAACCAGCGCCAGGCCGATAAGGGCGTGATGCTGTTCGAGATCGGTAAAATCTATCTGCCGCGCCAGGGCGATCTGCCCATCGAAAAGGAAATGCTGGCCGGAATCGTGGGAGGGGGCAAAACCGGGAAATCATGGCTGGCCGAAAAAGGCGCTATGGACTTTTTCTTTGCCAAAGGTATTCTGGAGACGATGTTCCGGCATCTGGGGATTGAGGCCACCTATGAAAATGCCGAGGATGTCCTGCTTCTGCCGGGCAAGACGGCTTGTGTGAAGGTGAACGGAGAGCGGATTGGGGTTATCGGCGAGCTTCATCCCGATGTGGCTGGCGATTTCGATATCTCTCTGGAGCCGGTTTGCCTTTTTGAGATCGAAACTGAAAAGCTTCTTCCGATGGTGGAAAAGACCCGCGTCTTCCAATCGATTCCGAGGTATCCCAGCAACGATCGAGACTTGGCGCTGATTGTCGATGATGCTTTGCCAGCCCAGAAGGTTCGGGATATTTTGAAGAGTTTTCCCCAGATTGCTGACGTGATGCTGTTCGATGTGTTCCGGGGTGGGCAGGTGCCGGTGGGGAAAAAGTCGCTGGCCTTTGCCGTGCGATATCAATCGATGGAGAAAACCCTCGCCGATGATGAAGTGGACAAGATCCAACACAAGATACTGGCCCGGCTGGAGCGGGAAGTGGGCGCTGTGCTGAGGCAGTAGGAATCAGTGCTCAGTCATCTTCTCTCCCTTACCCCTTCGACATTGCTCAGGGCGAACGGGTTTGAGGAGAGTGCAGAGACACTTCTCTGCCGGGGTTTTAGGGGTGTCCCCAGTGTTCCCTTCTTTTCCCCCAAGATTGGGGAAAGGGGGTTGATCAAGCTTTTGCCACAGACTTTTTGTTTAGATGGGGATAAGATGAACGGCAAGGTTTATATCGTCGGGGCTGGTCCGGGCGATCCGGGGCTGATCACAGTCAAGGGAATGAAATGCCTCAAACAGGCCCAGGTCGTGGTCTATGATCGATTGATCGATGATAGACTACTGGAGATCGTTCCTCCCGGTGCCGAACTGATCTACGTGGGCAAATCGGCTAAACTTCATGCCAGAGAGCAGGACGAGATCAATCGGTTGCTGGTTGAAAAGGCATCTGAAGGGAAGACGGTGGTTCGGCTCAAGGGCGGCGATCCGTTCGTGCTGGGGCGGGGTGGGGAGGAGGCAGAGGAGCTTGTAGCCAATCATATTCCGTTTGAGATCGTTCCCGGCATATCCTCAGCGATTGCGGCCCCGGCTTATGCCGGCATACCGGTGACTCATCGTCAGGTTTCCTCATCGTTTGCCGTCATCACCGGACATGAAGATCCTCGAAAAGAGATATCGAGCATCAACTGGAAAAACCTGGCCACTGGAGTTGATACGCTGGTCTTCCTGATGGGAATGGGGAATCTGGGTAGGATCGTTCAGAAGCTCATCGAACATGGCAGAAACCCCGAGACGCCGGTGGCGTTGATCCGGCAGGGATCAACGCCGGAGCAGCAGACGCTGACGGGAACCCTTGCCGATATTGTCCAGAGAGCCAAGACGGCCGAATTTGAACCGCCGGTGGTGATCGTCGTCGGAGAGGTTGTCGGCCTTCGGGAGAGGCTGGAGTGGTTTGAAAACCGGCCCTTGTTCGGAAAGCGCATTCTGGTCACCCGATCCCGGATTCAGGCGAGCGCATTGAGTCAGCTGCTGAGAGAGCGCGGCGCTGAGCCTGTTGAGTTGCCGGTGATTGAAATCGTCGATGTCCTCGACCCTTCAGAGCTGGATCAGTCGATCCTGAACCTCGCCAATTACGAGTGGGTGATTTTCACGAGCGCCAACGGAGTGGAGGCATTCTGGAAACGTCTCGGAGCTCTAGGGTTAGATGCGCGCCAGTTCGCTCGAAGCGGAGTCGCCGCCATTGGCCCGGCTACTGCTCAAGCGCTGAAGGGCCGCGGCATAGTTCCTGATTTCATACCTCAGACGTACACCACTGAGGGCGTCTTATCTGGATTCAAGGAAAAGGGAATCCAGGGATGCCGCATTCTGTTACCCCGTGCCGATATCGCTCCGAAGGACCTCTTCGATGGACTTGCCAATCTGGGTGCAAATCCTACAGAGGTCGTTGCATACCTGACGAAACCGCCGGGCAAGGCTGTTTCTGACGGGGTGAGAAAAATGCTTCGGGATGGGAAGATTGATATCATCACTTTCACCAGTTCTTCTACCGTGATCAACCTAAAGGATGAGCTCGGAGATGATTGGCAGATGGCTCAAAAGGCCCGGATCGCGTGCATCGGGCCGGTGACAGCGGCAACTGCGGAAAAAGCAGGGCTGAAGGTGGATATCCTTGCCCAAGAATCGACGATTCCCGGTCTGGTGGCCGCGATCGAGGAGGCTTTCTGATGGCTGATTTCCCTCAACGGAGGCTGCGTCGACTTCGCCGGACCGAGGCTGTGCGGCGATTGGTTCGGGAAACACAGGTGGACATCGCCGATCTGGTCTATCCGCTTTTCGTCACCTGCGGTAAGGGCAAGAAGGAGGAGATCGAATCCATGCCGGGCATCTTTCGGCTATCGGAGGACAAGCTGGCAGCGGAAATCGAGGAGATTGCCGGACTGGGTATTTCGGCAGTGATTCTATTTGGCATTCCGCAGGCTAAGGATGAGGTTGGCACTTCAGCCTTTGCCCCGAATGGGGTGGTTCAAGGGGCCATCAAGTCAATCAAGAAGGCCGTTCCTAATCTTCTGGTCATGACCGATGTTTGCCTCTGTGAGTATACCAGTCACGGACATTGCGGTGTGGTTTCCGATGGGGAGGTGGATAACGACGAGACTCTGCAATTGCTGGCACGGATGGCAGTCTCCCATGCCGAGGCCGGAGCCGATGTGGTGGCTCCGTCGGACATGATGGATGGGCGAATCGGAGCTATCCGCAAAGCGCTGGACGATTCGAACTTCAGTCATATCCCAATCCTTTCCTATGCTGCCAAATATGCTTCTGCTTTCTATGGTCCGTTCCGGGAAGCTGCCCAATCGACGCCTGAGTTCGGGGATCGACGAGGCTATCAGATGGACCCTGCCAATATCAGGGAGGCGCTGAGAGAGATTGAACAGGATATAATCGAAGGGGCTGACATGGTGATGGTGAAACCCGCACTAGCGTATCTCGACGTCATTCGCGAAGCCAGAATGGCCTTCCACTATCCCTTGGCCGCCTATAACGTCAGCGGGGAGTATTCGATGGTGAAAGCGGCAGCTCAACGCGGCTGGATCGATGAGCGGCGGATCGTTCTGGAGATTCTCACTGCTATCAAGCGGGCCGGTGCGGATATCATCATCAGCTATCATGCCAAAGAGGCAGCTCGCTGGCTCCAGTAGGGCAAGAGAGAGCACCCATGACTACACCGAAGATCAAGCAGCCTGGATGCATCGAACAACGAGATAGCAATTATTTAACCCTCCGCACCAGAGTGCTGGCAGGACTTCTCTCTTGTGAACAAATGGCCGAGCTGATGAAAGTGGCCGAAGAATATGGCCGTGGAGTGGTACAGCTCACTTCCCGGGTGGGAGTGGAGATTCCCTGGATCAAGGCGGAGGACGTTAAAGCGATCTCCACCCGGTTGGCAAAGGTGAACCTGCCGGTCAGCGGTACTGGCTCGACCGTCCGGGCAATCGTTGCCTGCAAGGGAACCACCTGCAAGAACGGCTTATTCGATACTCAGCAGCTTTGTCGGGAACTGGATCAGAAATTTTTCGGGAAAAAGCTCTCCGCCAAGTTTAAGATGCGGATCGCAGGCTGCCCCAACAATTGCGTTATGGGAAGGACCAATGATCTCGATTTCATCGGGCAATGTGTCCCTCATATCAGCGATAGTTGCTCTCTGTGCGGGTCGTGCGTTGAAGTGTGCCCAGGCAAAGCCATCAGAGAGAAAGAAGGAGCCATCACCATTATTCGAAGCCAGTGTTTTAATTGTGGCAAGTGTGCCATGGTTTGCCCCGAGGGAGCGATATCATCCATCGAACAAGGGGTTGCCGTCTTCATCGGGGGGAAGTTTGGCAAGCAATACCGGATCGGGCAAAGGATCGAAGGGGTGTTTCCAATCGAAAAGGCAGTGGAAGTGGCAGATCGGTTAATCCGGTATTATGAGGATCATGCCAAGCCTGGAGAACGCTTTGGCGACACTCTGGATCGAGTGGGTGTGGATAGATTCCCGAATCGGTTGACCGTTCGTCAATAAGCTCCTCATACAACAAAGGTTTTTCCTGTCAGGTAACGGTCCTCTGGTGAGGTCTCATAGCCCATGTATTTGTCGGCTGTCTGTGCTATACTATTTCCGCTCTGATTCCGGCAAGCACAATCTTCTGAGAAGATCGGCAAATTGTATCACTGAATGGAATAACCAATGAATCGACTTTGGTTGATCTGCGTTTTCGGCTTGATTCATGCCTTTGTTTTCATGGTGCTGTACGAGGGGGCTTTCCCCGGGCATGCCGAGCCTGATAGCAGCCCCCTTTATCTGTTCTATGCCTCAAACGTTTTCGACGGCCAACTTCCGTACCGCGATTTTAGTATCGAATACGCTCCCTTATCGCTGCCTCTTTTCCTGCTGCCGAGGCTGGTTGCAGATACCCCCTCTGAATATCACGTGGCGTTTGCAGCAGAGATGCTTCTGTTTGATCTGATCGGCCTTGTGCTGATCTCATTGCTGGCGCGACGCTTGGGCGCTGCTCCCTGGAAAGCGTTGTTGGCCTACACGATGTTTCTGCTGGCAATCGGCTCAATCATTGCCTATCAGTTTGATCTTGTGGCGGCGGTGATGGTGCTCTTCAGCCTGTATGCTTTCTCGCGCGGGTGGAACACAGCAGGCTGGATTGGTCTGGGACTGGGCACGATGACCAAGATTTACCCCATCGTCGTTGTGCCCGTTCTTCTTCTCTATCTACTCAGCCAGAGGGATTTCCGGCGTCTGGTTCAAGGCGGTCTTACTTTCGCAGGAACGATCGTCTTGATCTCAATACCGTGCCTGATTCTCAGTCCATCGGGATTCTACGATTCGTTTTCCTATCACGCAGAAAGGGGAATTCAGATTGAGAGCACCTATTCCTCGGTGTTTCTCCTGGGAGATATTTGGGGTCTGGATTCGCCGGTACGGCTGTTTGACTACGGCGCCTGGGAGATCCGTAATTCGGTTACCGATGCGCTAGTGAATCTGACTCCGGGGATCATGCTTCTGGCCATGGCGTCGGTATACCTCCTTTATGTCAGGGAACTTCGTTCAGCACGCCGCACGCACGACCCAAATACCCAAGTGGTTCTCTATGCTACTCTGGCTATCGTGGCTTTCATGCTGGCCAACAAAGTGTTTTCACCTCAATATATCATCTGGCTTTATCCTCTGATTCCGGTGATTGTTCTGAGAAGCCGGTTTCTTCTCTGGGCTGCCTTCATTAGTATCGGCGTGCTGACTCAGTATATCTATCCTGATCACTACCTGGACTTGATTGCCATCAAGACTGAGCCCGTCTATGTGCTGGCACTGCGTAATGCCCTGTTGGTAGGGTTTGCCGTTATTCTCTGGCGAGGGAGTACGAAACAGCTCGATATGCCGTCTGGTGAATCACGATCATAAGTTTACACTCCGAGCTTTACAACCGATTTCTTCAGGGATATACTGAAATCAAGAGAGGGCAGCAGCAAGGGAATGCGCAGCGGCTTTTATGCCAACCTCCCAAAGGAAAATGTGACGTGTCCAAGACAATTGCTGAGATCAATCAGAGGATTAGCAGCGGTCAGGCTGTGGTAGTGACTGCCGAAGAACTCATCGATATCGTCGAAGAGAAGGGCGTGAAAAAAGCGGCCAAAGAGATCGATGTGGTTACCACCGGCACTTTTGCTCCGATGTGCTCGTCGGGGGCTTTTTTGAACTTGGGGCATACAGCGCCACGGATGAAGATCGGTGGCGGTAAGGCATACCTGAACGATGTTCCTCTTTATACCGGACTTGCGGCCGTGGATGTCTTTCTGGGTGCAACCGCCATGCCTGATGATGATCCGCGGAATAAGATCTATCCCGGCCACTTTAACTATGGCGGCGGGCATGTAATCGAAGAGCTGGTTGCCGGGAAAGATGTGAAGTTTGCAGCCACTACTTATGGAACGGATTGTTACCCCAGAAAGAAGATCGAGACTTGGATCAATCTCAAGAGCATCAATCAGGCTACACTTTTCAACGTTCGCAATGCTTATCAGAATTACAATGTTGGGGTGAATCTCTCCGAGAAAACGATTCATACTTATATGGGGGTGCTGAAGCCGAACCTGGGTAACGCGAACTACTGCAGCGCAGGCCAATTATCCCCTCTGCTGAAGGATCCGCATTACAAGACAATTGGCGTCGGGACAAGAATATTTCTTGGGGGTGGGGTCGGTTATGTGGCATGGCATGGCACGCAACATAATCCTGGTGTGTTGCGGGGAGATAATGGCGTGCCAAGGAGGGGTTCGGGAACACTGGCGGTAATCGGCGATCTCAAGCAGATGAAAGCGGAATGGCTGAGAGGGGTGAGCCTTCTCGGCTATGGGACCAGTATGACCACAGGTATAGGGATTCCCATACCGATACTCTCAGAGGAGACGGTTCGGTATGCGGCAGTCAGGGACGGGGAAATATTTGCGCCCATTGTGGATTACTCTGAGGCTTACCCCCAGCGCAAACCGGATATTCTGGGAGAGGTGAGTTATGCTCAGCTCAAGAGCGGGAAGATCTCAATAGGGGGCAAAGAGGTGCCCACGGCTCCTCTCTCCAGCTATTCCAAGGCGGTGGAGATCGCCAATATTTTGAAAGAGTGGATCAAGAAGGGGGAGTTTCTGTTGACTGAACCGGTGGCTCCGCTGCCGGGTGTGGAAGCGGGAATCGAGTCCAATGCCCTCAATGAAAGACCGATAGAGTAACCGAGACGGAGGAAGATTTTGAAAGAAAAAGTTGAAGCTGCCCTGAACAAAATACGACCGGCATTACAAGCAGATGGTGGGAATGTCGAACTCATTGATGTAACGGATGGTGTGGTGAGTGTGCGGCTTATGGGCGCTTGCGGAGGCTGCCCGATGGCGGCGATGACGTTGAAAAACGGAATCGAGAAAATACTTAAAGAGCAGGTTCCCGAAGTAAAGAAGGTTGTTTCAATTTAGGTTATCTGTGGTTGCAGCCGGACAACAGTGGGTATCCGTCATGCAGGAAAAAACCTTTAGCTGTTATTCCTGTGGTAAAGAGACAGAGCATGTAGAAGGAAGACCGCCTTGTGAGGAGCTCGGTGGGTGGGTTATGGCTTCTCACTGGAAAGGAAAGGAATCGGTCGATCACTACAGCTTCTGTTCTGTGGAGTGCTTGCATGAATGGTTGCATGGGCAGATTACCCAGGTGCCGGATGTATTCCTGAAGTCTTTTGACCAGTAGGCATGTGGAATATTTCTGCAGTTTAGTATTTGGAATTCTGTATTCATCTGTCGGTTAGGGTTTAATCAGCACTTTCATGGCGAGTGCGAGAACAGAAGAGGATAAAGTGGCCGTATCGAGAAGAGTGGTGCTTCATTTCCCCCGCTCCCTTGTGGATCAGGCAATCATGTGTCGCTTGGCGAGGGAGTTCAATATTGACTTCAACATTCTAAAAGCCTCCGTGAAACCGAATGAGGAAGGCTTGCTGGTGGTGGTGTTGAGCGGCACAAAAGCCGACTATGACAAGGCAATGAAGTACCTGGCGGAGACGGGGGTGGGAGTCCAGCCACTGAGCAAAGACGTTATCCGTAATGAGAAGAAGTGCACCCATTGTGGCGCCTGTACTGTGCTTTGTCCCACAAATGCTTTGACCTTGGACCCCGCAACAAGAAAAGTGAACTTCAAAGATGCAAAGTGCATTGCTTGCGGCATCTGTGTGCTTTCCTGCCCGCCCCGGGCAATGGAGATCAGCTTCTAGTCCGGCCTCGATTTCTCTCCCCGGCAAGGTTCTTCAGGGGATATCTTCTTTCAGGGCATGCAGATAGCGTCTCAGCGATCCCTTAACACTTATCTCTGATTCGTTGCTGCTGAGCTTGTCGATGGGCAGATGATTATCGTAAAGCCATTATTAAAGCACTACACTGGCCCGATAATTGACGGGACCGAATCTGGAACCTTGCCCCTCACTTATAGTCGATGCCGACGTCAATCTTCCCGCGGGAATCAATGGCTACCATTTTGGAGTAGTGGATGGTGAAGAGGTGGCTTGCCTTTTGAGGGTCCCCGTGAATGGCAACGACCTCTCCGTTGTAAAGCGTATGGTCGCCGCACTCCATTTGGCCCTGAATCCTGCACTCGTAAGCTATGGTTGACCCATCGATAATGGGAGGCCTGATGACTTTGGCCGGCATGGTGGTAAATCCGGCTAATGCTAGTGTCATGTCATGCTTGTATTGACGCTAAAATAGCGGTATAGTAATCTTCAGAAAGGAGGTTGCTATGCCCCTATTGAAATACAAGGTCAGATTGACGGACGAGGAGCGCAATGAACTCAAAA
>JAQTRE010000105.1 GCA_028711995.1 Dehalococcoidia bacterium
ATTGGCTGTTCTCATGGAGGATTCTCCCCCTCAATCTGAATCTGAGTTGATTCTACCAGATACGTGGGGGTGAAGGCATTACAAAATCAGTCAAAGTCGAGGCTGAAATCAAAACTAAACAGCCTCGTGTTCCGAAGGGGGGAGTAATGCAGGGGTCTTTTCCTTCTGAGCGCTAGAGCGCTACCCCCATCCGTGACGACTGAGGCTCTTCTCGAAGCAGGCGTTGATGTCGAGGACGGTCTCCACTTTCCACCCCTACCAGAACATTGAGCAGGCAATTGCCAAAGTATTACAGGCGGGGTGCATTCCATGTTTGGGTTGGTGGGGGGGGATTGGTCGGTTCCGTAGAAAAACCGATCCCAAACGGTTAGAATAGATGGCGATGCGGATCGTATTCATGGGAACCCCCGATTTCAGCGTGCCCACGCTCCAGTGGCTGATCTCCAGCGAGCATGAGGTGGTGGTGGCATACACGCAGCCGGATAAGTCTTCGGGGAGGGGGTTGACGGCCACTGCCGGTCCGATAAAAAGGGTGGCATTGGCTCACGGCTTAGCGATACTTCAGCCAGCGACTCTGCGAGATAAAATCGAAGTGGAGCGGCTAATCAACTTGAAGCCGGACGCTATCGTTGTGGCAGCTTATGGTCGAATGTTGCCTCAAGCGGTGCTGGACATCCCGAAGTTCGGTTGCCTGAACGTTCACGCTTCCCTTTTGCCGAAATATCGCGGCGCTTCACCGATTGCCGGTGCTATCCTGGCCGGGGACGAGGAAACGGGAGTGACTATTATGTTGATCGATGCCACTATGGATACGGGCCCTATTCTGAGCCAGAAGAGGGTGCCGATTGATCCCCAGGATACCACGGAAAGCCTGGAGACCAAACTTGCCGAGATCGGGGCGGACCTTATGATGCAAACACTCCCCAGATGGTTTGATTATTGCTTGACGCCTCAACCCCAAAAGCATGAGATGGCGACCTACACCAAGCCCATCGCCAAATCCGAAGGAGAGATCGACTGGAATCTGACTGCCGTTGAGCTTAGCCGCAGGGTTCGGGCTTTCTATCCCTGGCCGGGGTGTTACACTCGCTGGCAGGGTAAAACCCTCAAAATCCTAGAAGCGATTGCTTTGCCCTCGAAGTTGCCGGTTGAGCCTGGGAAGGTCGTAAGTCTATCGGATTCTGATGTACCGATTGGGGCGGGTACGAGGGAAGGCGTTCTAGGACTGCGAAAGATTCAACTCGAAGGGAAAAAAGCCATTTCAGTCGCCGAGTTTGTCCGCGGGCAGAGAGGATTCATCGGGGAGAAACTGGGGTAACTAACGAGTCATTGCGAGAAAGGGATACCGCCGGTGGCGGTATGCAAGAAAAGAGAAACCACCCTTATCGTCTTTCCGGCGAAGGCCGGAATCCAGTTGCTCTTAGACCTCGGTTTTCAACGGGGAGACGGATTCAGGATACTGTCCTTACAAGTAAGAAGTTTCTGAGTAGTCCCGATTTCTATCTCCTCGCAAATGTAATCAGGCCCAGGAATCAATTATGCGGGCGAAATCTTCCTATCGTCGCCAGTCCACTCGATCCGCCAGCCTTCGTCCGCCCATCAAGTGCAGGTGTAAGTGCGGAACCCTTTGCCCTCCATCGTGACCGGTGTTGATCACCAGCCGGTATCCCGAATCCGCAATGCCCTCTGTTTTGGCTATATCCCTGGCGATGCCGATCATCTTGCCCAGCATCAGAAAATTATCGTCTTGCAGATCATTGACACTGGCGATATGCTTGCGAGGGACGATCAGAATGTGTGTCGGCGCAAGCGGGTTGATATCCCGAAAGGCAAGAATCTCCTCGTCTTGATAGAGAAACTCGGTGGAAGTTCCCCCGGAGGCGATTTTGCAAAAAATACAAGGCATCTGCTTCTCCTCAAAAAATATAACTAACCGGAACAGGGTCAAATGTCATTCCGGACTTGATCCGGAATCCACGTCTTTTCTGGATTCCCGCCTTCGCGAGAATGACGATGGCGCGTTTAAACTACACACTAGCCTATCTGACTTTTGGCCCGCTCCAGATTCACCATCAGTACAAAAATATCCGCCGGCGTCACCCCATCAATCCGCGATGCCTGCCCCAGGGTTTGAGGGCGGAACCGGGTGAGCTTCTGGCGGGCTTCGAAGCGCAATCCGCCAACCTGAGCGTACTCCAGCCAATCCGGTATGCGCCGGTCTTCGATTCTATGCATCTTTTGAACGACAGCCTGTTGTCGCTCGATATAGCCCTGGTACTTGGCTTCGATTTCCACCTGTTCGGCACATTCCGGGATCAGCTCTGGATTGCCATAGCCGAGTCTGGCGATGATCTGGTAGGTTATCTCCGGTCGACGCAGGAATTCCAGAGCGCTGACGTTGTGGCCCATCGGAGGCAGGCCGAATGACTCCATCGGATCGGCAAGCCTGTCGGCAACCAGGCAGGTTTTCGAAAGCCGCTTGATTTCATCGGCAACGACATTCCGTTTGACCTCCACGGCCCGGTAGCGGGCTTCATCGATGAGGCCCAACTGATAACCGATAGGTGTGAGGCGCAGATCAGCGTTATCCTGACGCAAAAGCAGCCGATGCTCCGCCCGTGAAGTGAGCAGCCGATAAGGTTCGGTCAGATATTTGGTCACCAGATCATCGATCATTACCCCGATGTATCCCTGGTCTCTGCGAAGGATCAGGGGCGGTTTGCCCTTCACTTTCAGGGCGGCGTTTATGCCTGCGATCAATCCTTGCCCTGCAGCTTCTTCATAGCCGGTGGTGCCGTTGATCTGTCCGGCCAGGAAGAGCCCGGGAAGCCGCTTGGTTTCCAGTGTGCTCAAAATCTGGCTGGACGGCATGTAATCATATTCGATGGCATACCCGAAGCGAACCATTTCAACCTTTTCCAGAGCAGGTATGGACCGAATCATAGCCAGTTGCACATCCTCCGGCAGACTGGTATTCCCGCCCTGCAAATAGACTTCACCGGTTTCCCATCCCTCGGGCTCCAGGAAAAGCGGGTGCGCCGCCTTGTTGGGGAATTTCATGATCTTGTCCTCGATGGAAGGACAGGTGCGAGGGCCGATTCCCTGTATGCTTCCGTTGAACAATGGCGCGCGATGGATGTTGGCTCGAATGATCTCGTGCGTCTTCTGGTTGGTGGAAACAAGATAACAGGGGATTTGATCTCGCCATGAGGGCTGTCCGTTGAGAGGGTAAACAGGATTGGGACGCGGGAAGCTCATTGGATCGGGATGAAGGGAATCGAAGCTGAAATAGAGAGGTGTCGGACTCCCCGGCTGAACAACCGTTTTGGAAAAATCGATGGTCTTGGCATCCAGTCGCGGTGGCGTGCCTGTTTTGAGGCGTCCCAGTTCAAATCCCTGTTGACGCAGGCTTTGGGAGAGGCCGTAAGCCGCGAACTCTCCCGCCCGGCCGGCGGCAAAGCTCTTCTCACCTACAATCACTCGGCCGGCAAGTGAGGTTCCTGTCGTTAAGACAACGGTTTTTCCCTCATAGGTCCAGCCCGTGCTGGTGGTGATCTTGAGTATCCGATCGGCACCATCGCCGACTGGTTCCAGTCCTTCCACCAGCGCCTGCTTCATGTGGAGGTTGGGCTGTCTTTCCAGCGAGTGTTTCATCGCCAGCCCATAGAGTTTTTTATCTGCTTGCGCCCGTAGCGCCTGAACCGCCGGCCCTTTACCGGTGTTGAGCATTCTGATCTGGATGAAGGTCTTATCGGTGTTTCGTCCCATTTCCCCGCCCAAGGCATCGATCTCTCGAACCAGATGTCCCTTGGCCGGCCCGCCGATGGAGGGATTGCAGGGCATCAGCGCCGTTGTATCCAGATTCATGGTCAGGAGAAGGGTTTGGCACCCCATCCGGGCAGAAGCCAGAGAGGCCTCGCAACCGGCATGCCCGGCGCCGACCACAATTACATCGTAAATCATCGCATCAACATTCTATCATTATTGGGGCTGCTGAAACAGTGGCGAGATGTGGGCCATCAATGGTTGGGTGAATGTGTATCGCCGAACAGGATTACCCAAAACAGGCACCTGATGCGCAAATGACATTGACGGGTTTTGAGAGAATGGGTTATAATCAAAAAAACAGAGTTAAAAGGTGGTGCACGTATGGCCAATGAAACAGGGAAGCGGTATAAATGTTCCAAGTGCGGCGCGGAGATGATCGTCACCCGAGGCGGAAAAGGGACGGTCAGTTGCTGTGGACAGCCAGTTGAATTGAAGAAGTAGAGGGGGAATTTTTCACATGCCAAATCAATTAGGTAAGCGGTTCACTTGTACAGTCTGCAATACTGAGGTCCTGATCACCAAGGCAAGTGAAGGCACAGTTGAATGTTGCGGCAAGCCAATGGAGATGCAAACACCCAAGCCATTACCATCGTCTGACTAGTGTATCGAAGTAATTGTAGATAACGTCCAGCAGAATAGGAAAGAAGGGGCCATTCTAGCCCCTTCTTTTTGATTAGGGAAAAGATTTTGGCCAAACGATTTCATTACGGGGGCCAGGCAGTGATGGAAGGGGTGATGATGCGGGGGCCCAAGCAAGTGAAGGTGTCTGTGCGTCGACCGGATGGCGAGATTGTGTCCCAAACGGAACCGCTCAGCTCCATCTATACGGGCCGATTGCGCCAGGTATTCCTTCTGCGCGGCATCTTTGCATTGATTGAGATGCTGGTGCTGGGCATCAAGACGCTGATGTATTCGGCCAATGTGGCGCTGGAAGCGGAGCTGGAGGAGAAGCCCAAACCGGTAGTGATCTGGATTCCTATGGTTTTTGGCCTTGCCTTTGGAATTGCCCTCTTTGTGATCTTGCCGATGCTAATAACCAACTACGGCGTCGATAAGGTCACTGATTCTTCGATCCTCAGCAATCTGGCCGATGGCCTTATCCGGGTGTTGTTCCTCATTGCGTACATGGCATCCGTATCGCTCATCCCGGATATTCGGCGGGTGTTTGCGTATCACGGGGCCGAACATAAGACGGTGAATGCCTACGAAGCCGGAGCCCCTCTGGAGGTCAGCGAGGTTCAAAAGTACAGCACGGCGCACAGTCGCTGCGGAACCGGATTTCTTCTAATCGTAATGATGATCGCCCTGGTGGTTTTCGTTTTCACCGGCCAGCCCGCTTTATGGATTCGCTTGCTTTCGCGTATTATCCTTCTGCCGATCATTGCCGCGTTCGGCTATGAGCTGATTCATTTCACCGCGGATCGCATGGATAATAGCATAGTTAAAACGCTCATGCGTCCGAGTCTGGCCCTTCAAGCGCTGACCACCCGTCAGCCCGATGATCAAATGGTGGCGGTGGCCATAGAGGCGCTGAACGGGGTGCTGGAACCTGAAGCAATCCAACAACCCTCCGCGGGTTGACTCCGTTACTCTTCGCCGAGCTTCCGATAGAAGCAGGACCGGTTTCCGGTGTGGCACACAGGTCCGACAGGTTCCGCTTTGATCACGAGGGCGTCGAGGTCGCAATCGATGAGGATTTCCCTCACATTGATGAAATTCCCCGAAGTGGCTCCCTTGTGCCACAATTCCTTCCGGCTCCGGCTCCAGAACCATGCCTGTCTGCTGGCCCTGGTTCTTTCCAATGACTCCTGGTTCATATAGCCCAGCATGAGCACTTCTCCGGTGTTGGCATCCTGGATGATGGCCGGGATCAGACCTTTATCATCGAATTTTGGCATCATATCTCTCTTTCTAAGTGTAGATTTGCGCTATTCTTAGGGGCTGCGTTAACTCAACCCCCTAACCCCCAATCGTTGGGGGAAGGAAAAGGAATTTGGGGGACACCCCCAAACCCCCGATCAGGTCGAGGGCAGGCCCCCGGAAGGGAGATACCCCTTCACTCTCTGAAATTCCTCTCTCTCGATGGGAGAGTTTAGATGCTGTCCTGAGCTTATCGAAGGATAAGAGTGACCTCCCGACCCCCGAATCCTGATCCCACTGATTAACGATTCCTCAGTAAGCTCACGTCAGTTTTTGCCCGAATGGGCAGACCTTGATACAGATTCCACAGATCGTTTCGCCGACTGCGGGCAGCTTTGAGAACTTTTCGGTGAGCGTTTCCAGACACTTCGAAAAGTATAGTGCCTCATCTCTGTCCCGGTAGTGATCCTTTGTCCCGATGCCTTTTATGGCGCCGGAAGGGCAAGCATCACGGCATAGCATGCATCTTCCGCAACGGTTTTCCAGGGGAGCGTTGGCGATCAAAGGCGCTTGGGTGAGCACGGTCACCAAACGAACTCGCGGACCGTATTGCGGGGTGATCAGAAGCAGGTTTTTGCCGTGCCAGCCAAGCCCGGCCATGCGCGCTACGGCCACGTGGCTGATCGCTGCGCGCCATTCTTTTCGGTCCAGAGCCTGGGATGCCGGAATGGGAAGACTGGGGTATCCATCTTTCTGCAGGGCCATTGCAGTCCGAAAGGCGAGTTCATCCAGCATGCGGTTGGCAGTTTGATAGGTTCGGCTGTAAATGGGTGTGGGCTCATCCGTGATCATGCCAAACACTGCGGCCGGGAGCTGGATGGCAATCGAAACAGCACTCACAAAGCCGTCGAGCAGATTTGGGGGATCCACTTTCAGCTCTCTCAAGGGTTCAGCATTTGCGATGCCAACCAGGTCCGCCCCCAAATCTCGTATTCTGTTCTTGATTTGCTCAGTGTACTCAGAGGAATTCATTTCGATCTGCCCGATATGGATTGGAACTCAACGGATCACCTTTATGGCTTCCTTCAGGTCGATGTTTCCCGTGTAGATCGCCCGCCCGACGATGGCTCCTTCCACATTCAGATCAGCCAGCTTTTTGAGATGTTCGATAGAAGAGATGCCCCCGGCGGCAATAATTGCGGCCCCAGTCAGGGAGGATATCTCCGCGATCCCGGCAAAATTGGGTTCAGTCAGTGTACCATCGCGGGTGATATCTGTGTAGATGAATCGTTTGACCCCTTTGGCTTCCATTTCGCCCATCACCCTGGCGAGGGTCAGATTCCCGGCCTCTTTCCATCCCCGTCCTCTAACATAACCATCCTTGACGTCGATGCTCACGATCACTCTATCCCCGAACTGGCGGCAGGCATCCTTCACCAGATCAGGGTCTTCGATGGCGGCCGTGCCCAGGATGACCCTTTGAACGCCGAAATTGAATAACTGCTCCATGGTATCGATCTGGCGTATACCGCCGCCAACCTGAACCGGCATCTGAACTTGACTAGCGATCTTTTCGATGACTGGCCCATTGCAGAGTCTGCCTTCGGCAGCGCCATCCAGATCCACCAGGTGAAGTCTGGTCGCGCCTGCATCTTTCCAGCGCATGGCTATCGATACCGGGTCTTCCGAGAAGACCGTCTCTTTAGCGTAATCGCCCTGATAGAGGCGAACGCACTTTCCTTTGATGAGGTCTATCGCGGGAATGATCTCCATAAGTCATCAATCCTTCAAGCCAAAGTTGTTTTCCAGAAACCCAATTACTTGCTCTCTCACTAAGGGGTATTTCCAGCTGTAGTCATGCCCCGGAGCCCGGATGGAGTCATCCAGCTTGACGAAGGTGCCTGGCCGGAAGGCGCCGGCTAGATGGAGAGCGTTGTGAGTGAACATTGCCCACAGGTCGCCATTGGCTAAGGAATCCGAGGATTTGCCGTTGTAGTTCATCAGCAGGGTTTGCGGCATCGGCTCATCCTTATCCCAGAAGGGCAGACCGGCCAGAATGCTGAATACGCGAGGGTTGCCTTCTAGCAGTTTCATCACATCGATGGAATACATGGCCCCTGAACTGGTTCCTGCCATGATCACCCTGATATCAGGCAGCACAGCGGTGACGAAATGTATTTTCGCCGCCAGTTCATCCGCCTCCGGATATCGTGCCGATGTGAATGCTTTTAGTTCTCGGAGGATATCCGTCACACTGTCTTCGCATCTCTTGTATTCGATCAAGCCGCATTTGTAGCCATTACTCCAGAGCCAGGACTCTATTCCTCTGACTACGGTATCCCACTCGTCATCGACCTCGTCCAGAGGTGTGTTGCCCCAGCCTCCAGCGTTAAACATAACGAGAGCGTCGTAGCCATCGGCCGCAGAGAGCATGGAGAGCAGTTCTTTCTGGAAATCCTCGCATTTATCCTTGTCTTCGCCAAAAAGCTGTTGGGCTACCGAGTATGCCTCGTTCCTGGCGTATTCGGAATCTGCCACGAGTCCTGGAGTTATCACTATATCCGTCGGTGGCGGCTGATAGGCAAACCCTTCTATGGGGCTCTGATCGTTGCTCAGAACCACAGCCAGTGTGATAGACAAGAGCAATGCCGTGCAGATGACTATAGCTATCTTGGTTTTCACTATCGCCTCTGTTCGATTTAGTGTTACACGCTTTTCAAAACGCCCTTCAGAATGCCGATGGCCTCATCCACCTCTCCCCGTTGCGTGATGAGCGACGGCATGAAACGAATGGCATTGGGTTTCACCGCATTGACCAGGAGTCCCGCGTCAATGCAGGATTGGACCACTCTCCCGGCGATATCGCTATTGAATTGCAGGGCATAGAGCAAGCCTCTGCCGCGCACCTCGGTAATGAAGCCAAAGCTTGATTTCAGTTTTTCAAGTTCTGTCATCAGGTAGGCCCCGACGTCTTTGGCGTTTTGAAGCACGCCGTTTTCCAGGATGAACTTTAATACGTCATATCCGACGGCGCAGGCCAGAGGGTTTCCTCCGAACGTCGAACCATGCTCACCTGGAATGAAAACCGATGCGTGTTCTTTGGCCAGTATGGCTCCGATGGGGAAGCCTCCCCCCAATCCCTTGGCGATGGTCATGATGTCCGGCTCAATGCCCAGTTGCTCATAGGCAAAGAGCGTTCCGGTGCGTCCCATCCCTGTCTGTATCTCATCCAGCATCAGCAGCAGCCCATTTTCGTCGCACCATTTTCTCACTGCGGCAAAATAGCCCTTAGCCGGGATATTGATTCCGCTTTCTCCCTGTATCGGCTCCAGCATTACGGCGCAGGTGAGATCGGTGGTGGCCGCTTTTATGGCTTCGACGTTATCGTATTCGACGTTGACGAAGCCGGTGGGCAGAGGCACAAACGGATCCTGGAATTTGTGCTGCCCGGTGGCTGCGATGGTAGCCAGGGTGCGTCCGTGGAACGATCCGGTCACCGTGATAATCTCGTATGCGTGGTTGCGATGCATGTGTCCATACTTGCGGGCGATCTTAATAGCGCCCTCGTTGGCCTCGGCCCCGCTGTTGCTGAAGAAAATCTTATCCAGGCAGCTGTTCTGCACCAGAAGCTCGGCCAACCGAAGCTGGGGTATGGTGTAGACCAGATTAGAAGTCTGGATCAGCGTGCGGGCCTGCCGATTGAGGGCACCGATCATGACGGGATGGCAGTGTCCCAGACAGTTCACCGCCAATCCGCCGATGAAATCGAGGTATTCTTTGCCCGCATCGTCCCATACCCGGTTCCCTTCGCCGCGGACCAGCACCAGGGGCAGGCGCTTAAAAGTTGACATAAAGTATTTCTTTTCTATTTCTGGCCAGTTTGACATGTTTTTACCCTTTGAATGTCCTCTCGCTCAAATGCACAACGTAAGTATAATAAAACTCATAGTCCAAAGCAAATGCGCTCTGGTTAACGCTAGGGGTAGCGTTAACAGTTGGGGCGAGTCTGTTGTATGCGAAGATGACTTCACCTGTGTGGGTTGACGGTCATAATTTGCGATATCAGGTGATATAATACATTCGACGGATCAACAATTAGTAGAAGTCAATTAGAGAAAGCGCTTTGCTACAAAGCCACGGCGATTCATGATCCCAAAAGATGACAGGACCAAGGAACGAAAAAGGAGAAGAAAATGAATCAACAGGCAGAATGTTGTCCACGATTTCATCCGGATCCTTGGGACGGGAAAGAACTGAATTGGGAGAATAAACAATAGTGGGTATGCACTTTACTCAACCATATACCATATGTTGTGGATGGCCTCCTACGATCATTTGACGCGGCACGGGGGCACAAGCTATTGCCTGCTCCATCAGGCGGTAGAAGAGTAAACCTCGTG
>JAQTRE010000106.1 GCA_028711995.1 Dehalococcoidia bacterium
CCTGTCCCACCGTGCCATTCAAGATCGGCGAGAAAATGGACGACCCCATCCAGATGTATCTGAGTGATGTTTGCACCCTCCCGATAAACATTGCTGGCATTCCGGGAATCTCCATACCGGCCGGATTTGTGGATGGCCTTCCCGTGGGACTGCAAATCCTGACCAAACCGTTTGCCGAGGAGATGCTCCTGCGGGTGGCTTACGCCTACGAGCAGTCAACAGAGTGGCACAAGAAGAGACCACAGTCTGGATGAATGCTCATCCGCCAGTTGCAACAACCAGTATCCCTCAGGGGTGCCTTATGAAAAGAGATTTGATATCCCCTCCGCTTGGTCTGAGTTTTGGCGACGTCTTTGATATGATCTCGAGACAGCCAGAGTCGAAGACTCCTGAATTACTGACCACCGGAAAGGTACCTTTTGTAGCTGAAGCCAAACACAGTCGCGATGTCCGCCGATTCATTGCCTTGCCCCACAGCAATCGCATCTACGAACACGACTGGGGCTTTCGATCCAACCACATGGGAAAGGCCGGTCAGCGTATCGGCCAGTACGCGGTTCCTATCGATAAATGGGCCAGCGGCTTTAGAGGATACTGTCAGGAGTTTTATACGTCCGATAACCCTTAGGCGGCATCTCTGACCTCCCTTGAGCCCGAGTTCATTCCCGAAATCCGGTTCTGTATCAGCTTTCCACATCATAGAATGCGAATGGTACATCGAGGAGAAGAAGAGAAACAATGAAAACTATAGCTATTGTCGGTGCAGGTCCCGGACTCGGTCTTTCCATTGCGAAAACGTTCGGCAAGAATGGTTTTCGAGTAGCGTTGATAGCACGCCGCAGAGAATCGCTGGATCAGATGGTCGCCACTCTCCAATCGCACGATATCGAGGCCAAGGGGTTTGTGGCAGATGTCAGGGACGAACCCTCAATCATCAATGCCTTCTCGGCCATAAAAGCCCAATTCGGCTCAGTCGACGTGCTGGAATACAGCCCCATCAGTATGGAATTTATCCCTCCATCCCAGGTAACGACTCAGATTGCCAGGAAGGCCTTCGAATTTCAAGTTCTCGGCGCTGTTGCCAGCGTTCAACAATTCTTGCCGGACATGATCAAGAATCAAAATGGCGCGATTCTGCTGACAGGCGGCAGATCCTCCGTCGTCCCGATGGCATTCATCGGCTCCTTAAGCCCCATGGCTGCGGCCTTGCGCAACTACGCTTACATTTTGAACGAGGAACTGGCAGAGAAGGGAATTTATGCCGGGACAATGACTATATGCTGTCAACTTACACCGGAAATTGTCGATCGTATTGCCGCTCTCTATTGGGACATGTATCAGAAACGCAACCGGGTGGAAGAAATCTTCGGAGAGAACATCCGAATTGAAAAGGGGTTCCCGGTACGGTTCTAAAGCACGAACGGTAAAAGATGAACCATGTCTAATCCAATTTGGCTCTATGTTCTCATCGGGCTGGCGGCCGGATTGCTCTCCGGTCTGTTTGGAATCGGCGGCGGCATCATCATTGTTCCGGCGCTCATTTTCCTGGCCGGTTTCACCCAGCTGCAGGCCAACGGCACCTCCCTGGCCGCTCTGCTGGCCCCGGTGGGCATTCTGGCCGTTATGACTTATTACCGCAACGGCAACGTAGATGTCAAAGCAGCCGTCTTCATTGCGATTGCGTTACTGGTCGCTGCCGCTTTTTCCGCTTACTTCGCGCAGAAGCTCAATCCCGGTTACCTGCGAATCGCCTTTGGTATGTTCATCATCATCATGGGTTGCTATACTGTCTATACCGGAGTATCAAAGCTTTAGGATTGCAAATTGCCCTGTCATTCCAATGAAAACAGGAATCCAGACCAAACCCATAAGTAGTGGATTCCCGCGTACGCGAGAATGACAGACAAGGAGAAACCGATGGAAGACATCCTGAGAATTCTGGAAACCGATGCCCACACCACACCGGAGCAGATCGCCACCATGACCGGAAGGTCAGTCGCCGAAGTGAAAAAGGCCATCAAGCAGGCGGAAAAAGACCGGACCATTGTGAGATATAAAACAGTGGTCAACTGGGAGAAGACCGAAAAGGAAGAGGTCTCTGCCCTCATCGAAGTGAAGATTCAACCGCAACGGGATGTGGGATTTGACGCCATCGCCGAGCGCATATACCGTTTCCCGGAAGCCCGAACCGTCTATCTGCTCTCCGGCAGCTACGATCTGCTGGTGCTGGTCACCGGCAAAACGCTCCAGGAGGTGGCCGGGTTCGTATCCAAGAAACTGGCCACTCTCGAAGCCGTGCAGGGAACCGTCACCCACTTTCTCCTGAAGAGATACAAGGAAGACGGCGAGATCCTGGGAGATGGAGAGAAGCCCAAGCGAGAGCCGCTGACGCTATAAAGCCTGATTTTGATTGTCTTTGCGAGGAGATTCAGGTATAGGTATGCTCCACCCCCATGGAGAGGAGTGCTATGATCATCTCTCACCTGACAGGAAAGAACCACGTGAGTGAATCGCTGTTTGTAAGACAACCATATTGCTTTATTGGCCGAAAACCTTTATTGTATTAATGGAAAACTGAATATTGCATCAGAGGTGCCCGAGCGCAAGCGAGGGCTCAAATGGAGAGCAAGTCCGGTAAAAATCCGGCGCGGTCCCGCCACTGTGAACCCGGTCAACGGGGAAAGCCAGAACCTCAGCCTCTGCAACCTATTTGCGCCTCCGTGTCGAGAGGGGTAGGTTTCCTAAAAAAGACCACCAAAACCCCCTCGCCTCGCTGGCGAGGGGGTTTTTAGTTTAGGAGAGGAGCGCACAACAGATGAACCGAAAATGGATGAAAGCCCTGATCTTGCTTGCCCTGCTGCTGGCACTTGTGCCCTTTGGCGCATGTGACGATTCCGAAGACAAGGATAACGCAATATCACAGGGAATCATCGACAAAGACATTGATTCCACAGTATCACAAAGAATCATCTCGCTGGCACCCAGCAACACCGAAATCCTCTTTGCCCTCGGGCTGGGAGACAAAGTAATCGGTGACACCGATTACTGCAACTATCCCCCCGAAGCCAAACCCAAAACCAAAGTGGGCGGGTTTGCCACCGTCGATTTGGAGAAAGTCATCTCGCTTTCCCCCGACCTGGTACTGGCGGCCAATATTCACAAGGAAACCATTGCCCCGGAGTTGGAAAGGCGAGGGGTGAATGTGGTCATGCTGGACCCAAAAACAGTGGAAGAGGTCCTCGACGAAATCCTTCTGGTGGGCTCGTTGACCGGCGCTGAAGAGCGGGCCTCCCAACTGGTCGCCGAAATGAGAAGCCGCTTCCAGGCCGTCACCGACAAGGTAAGTGCTCTTTCTGAAGACGAAAAGCCGCGTTTTCTGGCCATCGCCTGGCACGACCCGATCTACGCTTCCAGCACCAAGAGTCTGCAGGGTCAGTTGATCGCGATGGCAGGCGGGATCAACATCGCCTATGACATCGGCTCAGAGCCTATCGGTCTGGAGGCCGTGATTGAAAGAAACCCCGAGGTGATTATCGCCTACACGGGACACGGGGAAGCCATGCAAGAGCCCTTCAACTGGGCCAAGAATGAACCGCGGCTGAAAGGAACGGGTGCGCTGAAGTCCGGCCGGGTATATCTACTCGATGCTGACATCATCGGGCGTGGCGGACCGCGTCTGGTGGAAGCTCTGGAACAGGTGGCACAACTCCTGCATCCGGAGTTGTTTGGTTCTCCCGCAAACGAGGCCCAGCCATGAGCAAACGCAGAATCATCTCCCTGGCTCCTTCGAATACAGAGATACTTTTTGCGCTCGGACTGGCCGACGAAGTAGTTGGAGTAACCGAATTCTGTAATTTCCCATTGGAAGCCGGGCAAAAGGAAAAGGTCGGCGGTTTTTCAACAGTCGATGTGGATAGGGTGGTCTCACTTCACCCCGATCTGGTACTGGCCACCGATTTCCACGAAGAGACCTTCGTTCCCCAACTGAGCCGCCGGGGAATAAACGTGCAGGTCATCCGAGCCAAAACAGTGCTGGATACGCCTAAATGCATCGCCTTCATCGGTGAGATCACGGATCGAGAGGAAGAAGCCTCCTATCTGGCCCAAAGCATCGAGGGAGAGATCAAAGCGATAACAGAAAAAATCCGCCGGTTGGACGATTCCAAGAAACCACAAGTCTGCTATCTATGCCTGGATGATCCGGTAAAAATAGCTCGTGCGGCTTGTCCGCCCAACGCATTGATTCGGATCACCGGAGGGATAAACATCGGCAAGGACTTTCCACAAGAGAGGCCGATCACTTTGGATGAGATTGCCAACAAAGACCCGGAGGTGATCATCACGCCGCGGGGACACGGGGAGACGGTTGACCTGCTCACCTACGTGAGGAATCAGACGGTCCTTAAGGAGACCCGCGCTTGCCGAACGAATCGAGTCCATCGCGTCAACGCCGATCTGATCTGCCGCCCCAGGGTACGGGCAGCCAGCGGTCTCGGACTTCTGGCCAGGTATATCCATCCCGAGCTATTCGGACATGCGGAGGCCGTTGAATGAAAGTCTTTGCTTCGTGGAGCGGAGGAAAAGACTGCACTCTGGCAACCTACAAAGCAATCGCCGCCGGACATGAGGTGGTCTGCCTGTTGAACTTCATTTCCGAGGACGGAGAGAGATCGGCTTCTCACGGAATCAAAGCCAGCGTTCTGGCTTTGCAGGCGAAGGCCATCGGCATCCCGATGATTCAGGTGAAGACTTCCTGGGAAGGTTACGAGGGAAATTTCAAAAAGGCGATGGGAGTCTTGAAGGAAACGGGTGTAGAGGGCGGAGTTTTCGGCGATATCTATCTTCAGGAACATAAAGACTGGATCGAGCGTGTTTGCAACGAGGCTGGAATGCAGACGACCTTCCCTCTCTGGGGCAGCAAGACGCTCGATTTGATCCTCGAATTTATCGACTTGGGATTTGAATCCCTGGTGGTGGCCACCAAACTGGAAGAATCCCTGCTGGGGAAAAAGTTGGACAGGAATCTGATCAACCGTCTGATCGAGATGGAGTCAGATCCGTGCGGAGAGGGTGGAGAGTATCACACCCTTGTCACAGCGGGGCCGATTTTCCACAATAAGAGGCTCGAGATAGTCTACGGGAAGAGGGAGATGAAAGACGGGGTCTGGTTTCTGGATGTTTCCCCTCCCGCAACCGGATAGGATCAGGACAGATCAACCGACACAAAAATCATGCCACAGGATATACTGGAGCCTTCCCAACCCGAAATGATGCCCCCTCCCCCGGCTATCGGCTGGCGCAGCCGCCTGTACTCTATCGGCGGGCTGATGATCTTGCTGGCGCTGGTGATCATCTTCGCCGCTTCGCTCGGCAGCGCCGATATTCCCTTCTCCACCACGTGGCATATTCTGCTCTTTCATTTTCCTGAATTTCTGGTCTCCAAACTTCCTTTCCTGAATATCCATTACACTTTCACAGACAACACGGAGATCATCATCATGGATACCCGGCTGCCAAGGATCATTCTGGCCGGTCTGGTAGGGGCTTCTCTCTCGATAGCGGGAACCACCTATCAGGGCATCTTCCGCAACCCTCTGGCCGATCCTTATCTGATCGGCGTGTCCCAGGGAGCTCTGATGGGAGCAGCCATTGCCATGTTGCTACCCCTGGGATGGAGTGGCATGGGCGACTTTGGAGTGGTTCCGCCCCTGGCATTTGCCGGAGCCATGGTCTCCGTTTCCGTCGTTTACGCTGTGGCTCGAACCGGAAGAAGCCTGCCGGTGACCACCCTGATCCTGGCCGGAGTGGCAGTCGGCGCTTTCATGGCATCGGTGACCTCGTATCTGATGACCACCAACGAAGAACTGCACGGCATCGTATCCTGGATACTGGGACGGTTTTCGCTGAGCAACTGGGATCAGGTGCTGGTTGTTTTGCCTTTCGTCGTCATTGGCTCTCTGATCATCTGGCTCTACTCCCGGCCACTCAACATCATGCAACTGGATGAGGATCAGGCCCAGCAACTCGGCATCGATGTGGAAAGGGTCAAGCTGACCCTTTTGATCTGCGCCACGCTGATCACTGCCGCAGCCGTCAGCTTCTGCGGCACCATCGGATTCGTGGGAATTATCGTCCCTCACGCCGCGCGACTCGTCTGGGGCCCGGACCACCGTTCATTGCTGCCGCTGGCCGCACTCTCAGGGGCGATCTTCCTGATATTGGCCGATACCCTGGCTCGAACCGTCACCGACCCGTCGGAAATACCGGTGGGCGTGATTACCGCCTTCATCGGCGCGCCATTCTTCCTCTATTTGCTGAGGAAGAAGAAGAGGGGAACGTTCTTTTAGAACAATGGGTAGGCTGACCGACATCGGTCAGCCTACCCAATAGACAATAGTATGTTACAGATCGAAAACGTCACTCTCGGATACGGCAAACGGACGGTCTTGACCGATATCAACCTGTCGGTCAAACAGGGCGAGTTGCTGGGAATCATCGGACCGAACGGCTCCGGAAAGTCCACGCTGGTCAAGGGCATCTCTCGCTTGTTAACGCCAAGGAACGGGCGGGTGGTGATCGATGACCATGATGTGGCCCACATGAGCCGAGCGGAACTGGCGCGCCTGGTTGCCGTGGTGCCTCAATCCCCTAACCTTCCCGATACCTACACCGCCTTTGAGATCGTACTCATGGGACGCACGCCGCACCTGGGGATGCTGCGATTTGAAGGGGCACGGGATTTTGATATCGCCTGGAAGGCCATGGCCATGACCCGCACACAGCCGCTCGCCGAGAGAACAATGGATGAAATCTCCGGCGGGGAGAAGCAACGCCTGATCATTGCCAGGGCGCTGGCCCAGGAACCAAAACTGATTTTGCTCGATGAGCCCACCGCCCATCTCGATATCAAGTATCAGGTGGAAACGCTGGACTTCATCAGCCGATTGTGCCGTGACCAGAACATGACGGCAGTCGCCGTCCTTCACGATTTGAACCTCGCCGCCCAGTACTGCGACCGTTTGGCTCTCCTGAGCGACGGGAGAATCCACACCGAGGGTTTACCCCAGAAAGTCATCACCGCACAGAACATCAAAGAAGTCTACGGCACTGAGGTCTGCGTCTATCCGCACCCGATCAACAACCTGCCAACTACCCTTATCATGCCTGGCGAGCATAAGAGAAGCCATGAATAACGCAAATGCAACCAGAGGGTAGCTGGGCCGACGTCGGCCCAGCTACCCTTTTACGCAACAGATTCTCCGCGGCACCCCACCTTCCAGCGCTTCATCCCGCACCCATTGCATATCCCGGAGCGGCAATCCGGGGTTTCCTCTGCAGCGACCGCACGCTCGTACTCCCGCTTGAGGAATCCAAGACTGACGCCGGTATCGATGTGGCTCCACGGAAGGGATTCATCCAGCCCGCGCTCTCGCACATAGCCCTTCGGGTCGACCTGGCATTCATCGAAGGCCTGCATCCACTTCTCAAAGTCGAAAAGGTCGCTCCAGGCATCGAATACGCAACCGAGTTGCCATGCACGGTGGATAACCTTCCCCAGCCGGTGATCCCCCCGGGACATCACCCCTTCGAGCAGGCTCACCTTGGGATCATGCCAGGAAAGACTGGCCCCGGTCTTTTTCAGCCCGCGCTGCAGGATTTGATGCTTGGAGTCCAACTCGCCTTCCGTATTCTGAGCCACCCATTGAAACGGCGTGTGCGGCTTGGGAATAAAAGTGGAGACATTCACCTTGATGTTGGGCCTCTTGCCATTGACCCCCTTGATCTGCCTCACCTGACGCACCAGGTCGACGATGCCCTGCACATCATCCTCAGTCTCGGTGGGCAGGCCGATCATGAAGTAGAGTTTGAAGCTGTGCCACCCCTTGTTCAGAGCCAGTTCAATGGTTCGCAACAGGTCGTCCTCGGAGACATGCTTGTTGATCACCCGGCGCAGACGAGCTGTTCCCGCTTCCGGGGCAAAGGTCAGGCTTGCCTTGCGCTGCCCCTGGATCGAATTAGCCAGTTCCACTGAGAAGGTATCCACTCGCAGACTGGGAAGAGAAAGATTGAGAGGCATTCCCCTGAAGCGCTCGGAGAGGGTGGTGATCAGTTCGCTAATCCCCGAATAATCGCTGGTGCTGAGCGAAAGGAGAGAGACTTCTTCATAACCGCATCGGGATATCAATTCATCTACAGCCTCCACTACTTCCTCGATAGGCCGTTCCCGCAGGGGTCGATAGATCACGCTAGCCTGACAGAAGCGGCATCCCTGGGTACAGCCACGTTGAATCTCCACCGCGCCCCGGTCGTGAGTCACCTCAATGAACGGGACCACGGGGTTGGTCAACGGCGGAGGTAATTTGGTTACAATGCGTCGCTCTACTATGGCCTTTGACGCATCATTTCCGGTTCGATACAATCCAGGCACGTAGACGCCCCGAATCCAGGCAAGCTCTTCCAGCATTTGTCTTTTCTTCGCGCCGTCCTTCTTCAACTTTCGGAAGGCCTCGACCAGCTCCAGGATCACCTCTTCCCCTTCTCCGACGACAAACAGATCAATGAAGTCCGACATCGGTTCGGGGTTGAGGGCGCAACTTCCCCCGGCGATCACCAGAGGAAAGCGATCATCATTTCTTTCGGCAGCCAGAACCGGGATTTGCGCCAGATCGAGCATATTGAGCACGTTGGTGTAGGTGAGTTCGTAGCCCAGCGAAAACCCGATGATATCGAAATCCCCCAGAGGCCGTTTGGATTCTAAACTGAACAGCCCAATGCCTGCCCGGCGCATCTCCGAAGCCATATCTACCCACGGGGCAAAGACCCTTTCAGCCAGGATATCCGGCCTCCGATTTAAGATATCATAAAGGATCGAGATTCCCATGTTGGACATGCCGATCTCATAGGCATCGGGATAAGCCAGGGCAATTCGGAGGTCGATTGAATCCCAGTCTTTGATGATGCTGTTCCACTCGCCACCGGTATAGCGAGCAGGACGCATAACATTGGGCAAAATACGGTCAATATCAAACATTGTCACTTCCTTTGAGCAGCCTGCTTATTATATCGGTTCGCTCAGGCCAAGTGCAAACCAAAGTTTGATGACCCTGACCCGCAGGTTCTTACTTCGGTCAAACATGGCTCAATAATCGGACAAGTGGCCCAAAACAGCGATTGGCAAATCCAGCCGATTCTCTGCTTTCAAATATACCCGCAAGGAGTGTGTGCGGGGCACGGTGATGAATCGTCTGAAGTTGCACGGTTGTTCCGGAGAGAGGCAACAGTACTTGGGACAATGATAGTAAATGCACTTCAGATGGCTATCCCGCCTTGCCACCTCAGGCTTGCCGCATCATGGGCAAAAAAAAGAGTGCGGAGCATCCCCTCGATGGATCAAAGATCGGCCAGAATCGATCTGCGATTTAAGATGATCTTGACACGGGAAAGACTTGGAGGAGTTGGTTAACCACTGCTATTATCGAGGTCTTCCATAATCGGCAGCGGCGGCAGGAAAGACCGGGATATATGCCCCCAGTTGCATATGAACAAAACTTCTGTGCCAGACAACTGGCAGCATGAATAGTCTGGTGTTTACTATTGCCATCCGACCTCATTTCCCCTGACCCCCACTCTGGGGGAGTCATATTGTAAGGGCACGTTTGAAACATGCCCTTACGAGACACCTCCACCCCCCGATCTCGGTCGAGGGCACAGGCCCCCGGCAGGGAAGTGTCCCTGCGCCACTTGATCAAAGGGCCTCTAGCCAAACAGCGCCAGCGCGGCAGGAAGGCCCCTGGTATGCGAGAGCTCTCTGTATGGCATCATCAAGGTCCTGTAGCTTGCAGGGCTTGCGCAGGAAGGCGAAGGCCTGAAGCTGCATCGCCCGGGATTCCGTTTCCATTTCCGGATCGGCTACGGCGCTCATCATGATCACGCGTGCGTTGGGACGTTTTTCTTTTATGTTGCGCAGGAGCTCCAAACCGTTCATTCCGGGCATTTTGATATCCATCACAAACACATCGAATTCCCTTTCTGCAGTCAGGGCCATGGCATCGATGCCGCACGATGCCATGG